>JBBSRN010000092.1:0-9426 GCA_038242985.1 Propionibacteriales bacterium
ACGGGAAGATGCCCAGCATCTGCGGCCCCACGCGATCGAAGACGGCACGGTCGTCGTCGTAGACGTAGCGGAACAGGATCAGCAGCACTGCCGGCAGCACCACGATGATCGCCACGCTGCGATGGTCGTGGGACAGCTGCTGCAGGACGCGACGCGCCGTGGCCAGGGTCCGACTCATGCTGCCTCGTCCGCCTCGGCGATCGCCAGGAAGGCTGACTCCAGGTCGCCGGTGCCGGTCTGGACCAGCAGGTCCGCCGGCGTCGTCTGGGCCAGCAACCGGCCGGCGCGCATCAGCACCACCTCGTCGCACCGGCCGGCCTCGTCCATCACGTGGCTGGAGACCAGCAGCGTGCGCCCGTCGGCGGCGAGGCCGGCGAACAGCTCCCACAGGTCCCGGCGCAGGACCGGGTCGAGGCCGACGGTGGGCTCATCGAGCAGCAGGACCTGCGGGTCCGTGAGCAGGGCGGCCGCGAGCGACACCCGCGCACGCTCCCCACCGGACAGCGAACCGGTCAGCCGCGTGGCCAGGTCGTCGAGACCGACGACGTTCAGGGTCCGGGCTGTCGCGCCGGCGTCCGCACCGTGCAGCGCCGCGAAGTAGGCCAGGTTCTGCCGGACCGTGAGGTCGGGGTACACCGAGCTGGACTGCGTCACGTAGGCGACGCGCCCACGGTTGATCGCGCTGCCCGCCACATCGCCGAGCACCGTCACGCCGCCGCTCTCGACCCTCTGGATTCCGGCGAGACAGCGGATCAACGTGGTCTTGCCACACCCGCTGGGACCCAGGAGTCCCGTGACCCTGCCGGCGCGCACCGTCAGGTCCAGTCCCGGCAGCACGGTGGTGCCGCCGCGCACCACGTGGAGTCCGGTGACCTGAATCGTGGGATGGGACATCCGTCGAACGTCTCACACTCAGTGCAGGTAGCGCTGCAGGAACTCGATCGTGCGCGGGCTCTGCGGAGCGGTGAAGATCTGCTCGGCCGAGCCCTCCTCCTCGACGACGCCGTCGGCCATGAAGACGACCCGGTCGGCGACGTCCCGGGCGAACGACATCTCGTGGGTGGCCATGACGACCGCGATGCCGTCCGATCGCAGGTCCCGGACGACGTCGAGCACCTCGCCGACGAGCAGGGGATCGAGGGCCGACGTGATCTCGTCCAAGAGCAGCACCTTCGGGCGCATCGCCATCGCCCGCACCAGCGCCGCCCGCTGCTGCTGGCCGCCGGACAGCGAGTCCGGGTGCGCGCCGGCCTTGTCGGCCAGACCGACCCGGTCCAAGAGCCTTCGAGCCTCGTCACGCGCCTCGGCCTTGGACCGGCGCAGCACGCGGACCGGTGCGAGCGTGATGTTGTCCAGCACGCTCAGGTGGGGGAACAGGTTGTAGGCCTGGAAGACGATCCCGATCTCCTGGCGCACCAGATCCTCATCGACGCGCGGATCGGTGACCTCGTGCTCGCCGATCCACACCGATCCATCGGTGACGCGCTCGAGGCCGTTCAGGCAGCGCAGCAAGGTCGACTTGCCCGAACCGGAGGCGCCGATGACGCAGACGACCTCACCGGCCGACACGGCGAGATCGACGCCGCGCAGGACGGCATTCTCCCCGAAGGACTTGGTGACGGCCTCGGCTCGCAGGACGATCGACGACGCGCTCATGCGGTGGCTCCGGACTGGCGGCGCATCGATCGGACCGTGAGGAAGTCGGTGAACCGGGCCAGACCGATCGTCGCGGCGATGAACAGCACGGCAGCCACGACCAGGGAGGTGAAGTTGAAATCGCGCTGGGAGTAGATCTGGGCCTGACGGAGCGCCTCGACCAGACCGATGGTCGACAGCAGTGCGGTGTCCTTCTGCAACGAGACGAAGTCGTTCAGCAGCGGCGGCATCACGCGACGGACGGCCTGCGGCAGCACCACGTGGCGCAGCGTCGCACCGTACGACATGCCGAGGGCCCGGCCGCTGGCCCATTGCGTCGGGTGGACCGACAAGATCCCGGCCCGCACGACCTCGGCGACGTAGGCGCCGTAGCTCAGCGTCAGCGCGATGGTGCCGAGCCAGAACAGGCTGGTCGGCACGCCGGTCAGCTGCAGTGCCGGCACCCCGAATCCGACCAGCAGCACGACCAGGAGCGTCGGCGTGCCGCGGAAGACGTCGGTGTAGATGATCGCGAGCACCTTGACCGGCGCCATGGCCGGCGACGGAACGACGCGGATCACGGCGATCGCGATCGCGACCACGAGCACCAGCACCTCGACCAGCAGGAACAACCGGATGTTGAGCCAGAAGGCCGAGGCGATGCTCGGCAGGGTCTGCTTCGCGTCCTCCCAGCCGAAGTAGGTCTCGCGGACGCGATCCCAGCCCGGCGAGCTGACCACGGCCCACGTCACCAGCCCGAGCACGAGCACGGTCGACACGACCGCCAGGGAACCGCGGCGCAGCGCCCGTCGCCGGCGCCAGACGTCGCGCTCGAGCTGCTTGTCGCTCAGCACGAGCTGGTCACTTGATGACCGGCACGTCCGTGGACTCGGACAACCACTTCTGCTCCAGGTCGGCCAGGGTGCCGTCGTCCTTGAGGTCATCGACCGCGACGCTGGCGCACTGGGTCAGCTTGCTGCCCCGGGGCAGCAGCAGCCCGAAGGCCTCGCCCTTGGCCGACTCCGCAACGAACTGGCCCACGACCGTCGAATCGTCGATCTCCGCAGCGGTCAGGTAGAAGGCGGTCGGCAGGTCGGCGACGATCGCGTCGACCTGGCCGTTCTGCAGAGCCTGGGCTGCCTTGGTGGTGTCGTCGTACACGCGGGTGCTCGACGACGGCTTGATCTGGTCGACCGCCTCCAACGACGTCGTGCCGATCTGGGCGCCGATCTTCGCGTCCTTGAAGTCCGCGAGCGAGGAGGCGTCCGCGAACGAGGAGTCCTTGAGGGTGATGACCGCCTGCGGCGCGGAGTAGTAGGGGCTGGAGAAGTCGACGGCGTTCTCGCGCTCGGGGGTGATCGAGAACTGGTTGATGTCCAGGTCCCACTTCTTGGCGCCGGGCTGCACGGCCTGGTTGAAGCCCTGCTGAACCCACGTCACGTCGCTCTTGTCGAAGCCCAGACGATCGGCGACCGCGTACGCCACGGCCGACTCGAAGCCCTTGCCGTTGGTCGGGTCGTCGTCGCTGAACCACGGCTCGTAGGCCGGTGTGTCGGTGGCGACCGTCAAGGTGCCGTCGGTGACGAGCGCGAGATCGCCGACCTGGCAGTCCTCGATGGCGGCGGAGCTCTTCGCGGTGGAATCGGATTCAGGTGCGGGGGCGCACGCGGCAGAGACGACGAGGAGGGCGGCGGCCGCTGCGACGGGGATCAGCTTCATGGACGCCATCGTAGGGCCGGGGGTCCGGGCGCCAGATGGGACCGGTCCAGGTCCGCAGCACGTGGACACCCGACCAGCGCGAGCGTGCCCTCCAGCTCGTCGAGAATCTGCCGAATCACCTGCTGCGCCCCTGCCTGGCCGCCGGTGGCCAGGCCCCACAGGACCGGGCGGCCCACCAGCACCGCGTCGGCACCGAGGGCCAGCGCGCGGGCCACGTCCCAGCCTCGGCGAATGCCGCCGTCGACCAGCACGGCGGCGCGGCCGGCCACGGCATCGACCACCGGCGCGAGCGCCTCGGCGGTGGGGAGCACCGCGTCGAGCTGGCGGCCGCCGTGATTGGACACGATCACTCCGGCTGCGCCCGCGTCGATCGCTCGCTCCGCGTCATCGGGGCGCAGGATGCCCTTCAGCAGCACGGGCAGCCCGCTCGCCGCGGCGAAGTGCGCGACGTCGTCCCAGGTGAGGGAGGGATCGTGCATGGCGTGCCGTTCCTCCGGGGACAGCGGTCCGGTCGCGAGATCGACGAAGGTCGGCAGCTCCACCCGAAATCCGGTGCGCAGGTCACGCTCACGCCGCCCGCCCACCGGAAAGTCGACCGTGAGGACCAACGCCTCGTAGTCACCGTCGCGCGCCGCGGCGACGAGCTGATCGGTGATGGCGCGATCGCGGAACACGTACAGCTGGAACCAGCGGTCGGCGCTGCCCATCGCAGCCGCCACGTCGGCGGGGTCGCAGGTGGTCTGCGAGGACAACGTCATGACCGATCCGGTCGACGCGGCGGCCCGACCCATGGCCACCTCGCCCTCGTCGTGGGCATGGCGCTGATAGGCCATCGGCGCCACGAACACCGGGTGCGGACGATCTCGACCCAGCACGGACACCGTCGTGTCGACCTGCGACACGTCCACCAGCACCTGCGGCGCGAGGCGGTGATCGTCCCAGGCGTGGACATTGCGGGACAGCACGCGCTCGTCGCCTGCGCCGCCGGCGAAGTAGCCGAACGCACCGGGTTCGATGCAGGCCTCGGCACGGGCCTCCAGATCATCGTTCATCGCCTCACCGTAGGGCGTATGCAACTGATTGCATAAGAAGGTCGATGGCACTACGGTCGCCTCGTGTCCCTGCAGCACGCGATCCTCGTCTCGCTGGCCGAACGCTCGGCCAGCGGCTACGACCTCGCCCGCCGCTTCGACGCCTCGATCGGACACTTCTGGCGCGCCAGTCACCAGCAGATCTACAAGGTGCTCGGTCGCATGGAGACCGACGGGTGGGTGACCGCCGAGCTCATCGCGCAGGGCGGAAGACCGGACAAGAAGGTCTACGCGATCACGACCCCCGGACGCGACGAGCTCGCCGCGTGGACCGCGAAGGCCACGCCGGTCGAGCACCTCCGCAGCGAGTTCGCCGTCAAGCTCCGGGCGCTGCCGTTCGGCGACGCCGCGGCGATCCTGGACGACGTGCGGGTGCGACTGCGGACCCACGAGGCCCAGCTGGAGTACTACCGACGCAGCGCCGACCGCTTCTATCCTGATCCCGCTGCACTGACCGATGACCAGCTGGGTGGCTGGTTGGTGCTGCGCGGAGGGATGCTCGGCGAGCAGACCGGCATCGCGTGGTGCGAGGAGATCCTTCAGCGGCTGTGCGACACCGATCGCGAGGAACGATGAGACCTGATGCCGACCAGGAGCACGCCGAGCCCGATCACGATCGCCGTCGTGATCAGCACCGCGTGCACCCAGAAGAACGCCGTGGGAGTGCTGTCCCAGTGGGCGCCGGTCCACGCCCGGTCGTCGTCGACGATCGCCTTGGCGAATCGCGGCCAGATCACCACGTTGAACACGCCGGCCAGCATCAGGAACCGGGCCGCACCCTGGGAGATCACTGTTTCAATCTAACCGGTCGAATCTAGAGGAGACCTGATGAAAGCCTTCCGTGCCTGCGTCGAGGCCGGCGACTTCGCTGGCGTCGAGAGCCTCCTGGCCGAGGACGTGGTCTTCCGCAGCCCGGTGGCGTTCACGCCGTACCGGGGCAAGCCGATCGTCGCGGCCATCCTGCGCGGCGTGGGCCGGGTGTTCACCGATCTGCGATACGTCCGCGAGCTCGAGGACGCGGACGGACGCGGATCGGCACTCATCTTCGAGACCTTCGTCGATGGCGTGAGCCTGCACGGCATCGATCTGCTCCGCACCGACGAGCACGGCCTCATCACCGAGTTCACCGTCATGGTGCGACCGCTGTCGGCCGCGAACGCCCTCGCGACCGCGATGGCCGCGCAGTTCGCCCAGATCCAGGAAGAAGCCGCCCGATGACCGAGTACCCGCACCTGCTGAGCCCGCTGGACCTCGGCCACACCACGCTGCGCAACCGCGTGATCATGGGATCGATGCACACCGGCATGGAGGATCGCGCCAAGCACCTGCCGGAGCTGGCGGCCTACTTCGCCGAGCGCGCCAAGGGTGGCGTCGCGCTGTCCGTCACCGGCGGATACGCCCCCAACTGGCACGGCTGGCTGCTGCCGTTCGGCTCGCTGATGACCTCACGACGGCTGGCAGACCAGCACCGCCAGGTCACCGACGCGGTGCACGAGCACGACGGCAAGATCGCTCTCCAGCTGCTGCACGCGGGCCGCTACGGATATCACCCGTTCAAGCGTGGTGCGTCCTCGATCAAGTCGCCCATCACGCCGTTCGGCGCCCCGCGGGCGATGAGCACCAAGCAGGTCGACCGCACGGTCGACGACTTCGCCGCCTCGGCGGTGCTCGCCCGACGCGCCGGCTACGACGGCGTCGAGATCATGGGGTCCGAGGGCTATCTGATCAACCAGATGCTGACCGCCAGGACGAACGACCGCACCGACCGTTGGGGCGGGTCGGCCGCAGCCCGGATGCGATTCCCGGTCGAGATCGTGCGCCGCGTGCGCGAACGGGTCGGCAGCGACTTCATCGTGATGTACCGCATGAGCCTGCTCGACCTGGTCGACGACGCCCAGAGCTGGGACGAGACGGTCGAGCTGGCCCAGAAGGTCGAGGCCGAGGGCGTCTCGATCATCAACACCGGCATCGGCTGGCACGAGGCCCGCATCCCGACCATCGTCACGTCGGTCCCGCGTGGAGCCTTCTCGTGGGTGACCGGCAAGCTGCGTCCGGAGGTGAACGTGCCGGTCGTGGCGTCCAACCGGATCAACACCCCCGAGATCGCCGAGCAGATCATCGCCAGTGGCGAGGCCGATCTCGTGTCGATGGCTCGGCCGCTGCTGAGCGATCCGTACTTCGTGAACAAGGCGGCCGAGGGACGGGCCGACGAGATCAACACCTGCATCGCGTGCAACCAGGCGTGCCTGGACCACACCTTCGTCAACCAACGCGCCAGCTGCATGGTCAACCCGCGCGCGGGGCACGAGACCACGCTCGTCCTGTCACCGACCAGGGCCGCCAAACGCATCGCGGTCGTCGGGGCTGGCCCGGCCGGTCTCGCAGCAGCCGCAGAGCTGGCCGGCCGCGGCCATCGCGTCGAGCTGTTCGAGTCGCTTCCCGAGGTCGGTGGACAGTTCGGTCTCGCCATGAAGATCCCCGGCAAGGAGGAGTTCGCCGAGACGCTCCGTTACTTCAACCGCCTGCTCGACAAGGGCGGCGTGACGGTGCACCTGAATCGGCGCGCGACCGCGGAGGACCTCCGTGCGGGCTTCGACGACGTGGTGCTCGCGACCGGCGTGGAGCCACGCATCCCCGCCATTCCCGGCATCGAACACCCGTCGGTCGTGTCGTACCAGGAGGTCGTGCGGCAGGGTGCGTTCGTCGGTCGACGGGTCGCGATACTCGGCGCAGGCGGCATCGGGTTCGACGTCGCGGAGTTCCTGCTGCACGACACCGACGAGTCGCTCGAGCACTGGCTGCAACGGTGGGGCGTGGTGGATCCTGCCACCGAGCGCGGCGGGCTGGGCACCAAGACGAAGACACCGCCCAGACGCGCCATCACGCTGCTGCAGCGCAAGGACACCGCGCTCGGCAAGGGCCTGGGCAAGACCAGCGGCTGGGTGCACCGCACCACGCTGAAGGACTCCGGCGTCGAGATGGTCAAGGGAGTCACCTACGACCGCATCGACGACGAGGGCCTGCACGTGACCGTCCGCACCGGGAAGGGCACGTCCGAGCCCCGACTGCTGGCCGTCGACACCATCGTCCTCTGCACCGGTCAGGAACCGGTGCGCGACCTGATCGCGCCGCTGGCGGCCGCCGGGGTCCCGGTGCACGTGATCGGCGGCGCCGACGTGGCCGCCGAGCTCGACGCCAAGCGCGCGATCAAGCAGGCCACCGAGCTCGCCGCCGCTTTGTGAGGACCCACGTCAGAGGGAGCGCCGATCTGGCCGTGGCCGCTCACCGGGCGTCAGGTCGATCAGCTTCTGCACGGTGTTGAGGTTGCGAGCGGTGCCCGGGACCGCGAGGCGGCGCATGACGGTGTCGGTCTTCATCTGGGGCCGGCCGGCGCCGCCGGCGTAGCGGATGTGCAGCTCGGTGCCGATCACCTGCCAGCGGTCGTCGCCGACCGGGACCTCCTCGGCCGCTGCGATCGACTCGGCAGCCGGCGCAGCCAGCAGGAAGGACACGTAGGAGAACCTGGGCTCGATCACCTCGAAGGGGTGCGCCTCAAGGGCGGTCATGAGCGCCGCCGGGGTGCGCGAGATCGCCTCGCGGAAGTAGCCGAACTCCGACTCGATCGCCTTCTCCAGCGTCCGGTCGAAGGCAGCCGCGTCACCCTCGACGTCCACCATCAGGTTGCCCGAGGCGATGTACGTGGCGGCGTTCGTGGCGCCGAGATCGCTCGCGATCTCGCGCAGCCGGGCCATGGGCAGCTTCGCACCGCCAACATTGACGGCCCGCATCATGACGATCCGGCGAACCATCCGCCGATCGTAGACCGGCGGTGCCGGATCGTCGACGTACGCTGGTGATGTGCTCGACTCCCTGGGAACCGGTGGCTGGCTGGTGCTGACCGGCGCAGGGGTGTCGACCGACTCCGGCATCCCGGACTACCGCGGTCCCGGATCCATCGCGCGCACCCCCATGACCTACCAGGAGTTCGTGGCGACGCCCCGTGCCCGCCAGAACTACTGGGCCCGCGCGCACGTCGGCTGGACCCGCATGTCCACGGCGCTGCCGAATCGCACGCACCTGGCCCTGACCGAGCTGCAACGGACGGGACGACTGACCGGACTGATCACCCAGAACGTCGACGGTCTGCACGAGCGCGCCGGGCATCTGGGCGTGGTCGATCTGCACGGCCGCCTCGATCGCGTCGTCTGCCTCGATTGCGCCGAACGCACACCGCGGAACACGCTGCACGACCGGCTGGTGCTGCTCAATCCCGGGTACGCCGATCGCGACGGCCCCGCCGCACCGGACGGCGACGTGCTGCTGGACACCACCGCTGACTTCGTGGTGGGCGACTGCCTGCGGTGCGGCGGTCGTCTCAAGCCTGACGTCGTGTTCTTCGGCGAGAGCGTCGCGAAGCCGTTGGTGCAGCACTGCTTCGACCTCGTCGAGCGTGCCGAGGCCCTGCTGGTGCTCGGCTCGTCGTTGCAGGTGATGTCAGGTCTGCGTTTCGTGCGCGCCGCCGCACGGCGCGACATCCCGGTCGCGATCGTCAACCGCGGCCCCACCCGGGGTGACGATCTGGCCACCCTCCGCATCAACGACGGCTGCGCCGAGACGCTGGATCAGCTGAGCTGGCGCAACCGCACCGTCTCGGGCAGGCCCGCCAGCTCGGCCAGCACGTCGGCGCCGACCTCGTCGGACACGTCGGTGACCACGTAGCCGTTGTCGCCGCGGGTCGACAACGACTGCGCCTCGATGTTGACGCCGTGCTCGCCGAACAGCCCGTTGATGGTGGCCAGCACCCCTGGCGCGTTGCGATGCACGAGGGCGATCCGGCGCTTTCCCTGCTCGGCGGGCAGATTCAGCTCCGGCAGGTTGACGCTCAGCGAGGTGCTGCCGAACTCCGTGTACGAACGCAGCTTGGAGGCGACGAAGCGGCCGATGTCCTGCTGGGCCTCCTCGGTCGATCCGCCCACGTGGG
>JBBSRN010000093.1:0-9213 GCA_038242985.1 Propionibacteriales bacterium
GCCGAGACCCGGCTGGTCGTCACGATCGAGCCCACCCTCGCCGACCAGGCGCATCGCGGCGAGACCGTCGATGACATCCACGACGAGATCGATGAGGACCTGGATGAGGAGGACCGCGACGAGTTCGTCGCGAGCTGGGACTCAGGGGCCGTGCGGATCGGGCCGGCCCGGGTCGGAGGTGCCTCCGAGGCACGCCTCAACCCGCGCTACCTGTTCGAGAACTTCGTCATTGGCTCGTCCAACCGGTTCGCACACGCCGCAGCCGTCGCCGTCGCCGAGGCACCGGGCAAGGCGTACAACCCCCTGGTCATCCACGGCGAGTCCGGTCTGGGCAAGACCCACCTCCTGCACGCCATCGGCCACTACGTCCTGAACTTCTTTCCCTCCTCACGGGTGCGCTACGTGAGCAGCGAGGAGTTCACCAACGACGTCATCAACGCCATCCGCAACAACCAGACCGCCGCCCTCAAGCGCAAGTACCGCGAGGTCGACGTGCTCCTCGTCGATGACATCCAGTTCCTGGAGGGCAAGGAATCCACGCAGGTCGAGTTCTTCCACACGTTCAACGCGCTGCACAACGAGAACAAGCAGATCGTGATGACCTCGGATCGTCCGCCCAAGAACCTCACGACGCTGGAGGACCGGCTGCGCAACCGATTCGAGTGGGGCCTGACCACCGACGTGCAGCCACCGGACCTGGAGACCCGCATCGCGATCCTGCGCAAGAAGGCGGCGAACGAGAAGCTCACGGCACCGGCCGACGTCCTGGAGTTCATCGCCAGCAAGGTCCAGACCAACATCCGCGAGCTGGAGGGTGCACTGATCCGGGCGACCGCGTTCGCCAACCTCCAGGGCACGACGGTCGATCTGCCACTGGCCCAGATCGTGCTGAAGGACCTCGTCGCCGAGGGCGGCGAGCCGGAGATCTCGGTGTCGATGATCATGGCCCAGACCGCGTCGTACTCCGAGCTCACCATCGACGACCTCTGCAGCGTCAACCGCAGCCGCAACCTGGTGCTCGCTCGTCAGATCGCGATGTACCTGTGCCGTGAGCTGACCGACATGTCACTGCCGAAGATCGGGCAGGAGTTCGGTGGCCGCGACCACACCACCGTCATGCATGCCGACCGCAAGATCCGCAAGCTGATGGCCGAGCGGCACGCCGTGTACAACCAGGTCACCGAGCTGACCGCGCGCATCAAGCAGCAGGCCCGCCAGCGATGATGCACATCTGGGGACGAGCCTGTGGGAAAGGTCCGAAAAATCGTGGACAGCGGCCCGGCGCATGTGCACGACCTGTGTACGCGAGCACCGAATCCACACGAACTCGTAGTTTCCGCGCCCTCGGCCGCACAGGTTGTCCACCGGTTCTTCGTCTTTCACCGCAGGGAAAAATCATGATGTGCACGGTTTCCACAGAGGCTACGACTACTACTGACAGTATGAATCACCACATCGCCAGCAGAAATGGCCTGAGCGCCCCGTTGTGGGCAACCGAACGCCGCATTCCCCTGATTGTCCTGACGGCCGCACCGCGTGACAGGATGCACTTCGTCACTCCCGTTGACCCCATTCCTGGCCTGAGAGGCAGCACGACGTGAAGTTCCGCATCGACCGCGACACCTTCGCCGACGCTGTCGCGTGGACCGCACGCAGCCTGCCAAACCGGCCCAGCGTCCCCGTCCTGGCCGGTCTGCTGATCGAGTCCTCCGCAGACGGACTCACGTTGTCGGGATTCGACTACGAGACGTCGACGAGGGCCACTCTGCCGGCCGAGGTCTCCGCCGACGGGCGAGTGCTCGTCTCGGGGCGACTGCTCGCGGAGATCGTCAAGTCGCTGCCGGCCAAGCCGATCGACGTGTCCCTGGACGGCACCAAGGTCCAGGTCGTGTGCGGCAGCGCCAGGTTCAGCCTGCAGACCATGCCGGTCGAGGAGTACCCGCAGCTGCCGCAGATGCCGACGGCGTCGGGCACCGTCAAGGCCGACCTGTTCGCCACGGCGGTCTCCCAGGCCAGCGCGGCAGCCGGCCGCGACGACATGCTGCCCCTGCTCACCGGGGTGCGCCTCGAGCTCGAGGGCTCGACCATCTCGCTGATGGCCACCGACCGCTTCCGCGCCAGCCTCCGCGATCTGCAGTGGTTCCCCGAACGTCCCGATCTGTCGGCCCAGGCCCTGGTGCCTGCGAGGGTGCTCGGGGAGACCGCCCGATCGCTGACCACCGGGGGCGACGTGACCATCGCGGTGTCGGCGGGCGAGACCGGCGACGGGCTCATCGGATTCGAGGGCACCGTCGGCAACGGCACCCGGCGCACCACGACGCGGCTGCTGGAGGGCGACTTCCCCCGCGTGCGTCAGCTGTTCCAGGCCCAGCCCGAGACCGTGGCCTACGTCGACACCCACGCCTTCGTCGACTCGGTCAAGCGGGTGTCGCTCGTGGCAGAGCGCAACACCCCGGTGCGACTGACCTTCGCCGACGGCGTCCTGCTGCTCGAAGCGGGCAGCGGTGACGAGGCCCAGGCGTCCGAATCGGTGGAGGCGACCATCAACGGACCGGACATCTCGATCGGCTTCAACCCCTCCTACCTGCTGGAGGGCCTCGGCGTGATGTCCGAGCCGGTCGTGCACCTGTCGTTCACGCAGCACACCAAGCCCGCGGCGATCTCCGGAGTGAAGGAGACTGGTGCAGATCCAGACGGCGCCTTCCGGTACCTGATCATGCCGGTACGACTGCAGAGCTGACCACACCCCTCGAGCACAGGAGTCACCGTGGACATCGGACTGGTAGGACTCGGCAAGATGGGTGGCAACATGCGCACCCGCATGCGCAATGCCGACATCACGGTCGTGGGATATGACCGCAACCCCGACGTCTCTGACGTCGACTCGCTCGCCGCCATGGTCGAGCAGCTTCCCTCGCCCCGGATCGTGTGGGTCATGGTCCCGGCCGGCGAGGTCACTCGTCAGACCGTCACCGAGCTCGGTGACCTGATGGACGCTGGCGACGTCATCGTCGACGGCGGGAACTCCCGCTGGACCGATGATGAGAAGCACGGCGCGATGCTGGCCGACAAGGGCGTGGGCTACATCGACTGCGGAGTCAGCGGTGGCGTGTGGGGCCTGGAGAACGGGTACGCGCTGATGGCCGGCGGCACCACCGAGGACATCGCCAAGGCGCAGTTCGCCTTCGATGCGCTCAAGCCGGAGGGGGAGTCCGGATTCGTGCACGCCGGACGCCTCGGTGCCGGGCACTTCTCCAAGATGGTCCACAACGGCATCGAGTACGCCATGATGCAGGCGTACGCCGAGGGCTTCGAGCTGCTGGAGAAGGTCGACATGGTCGACAACGTCACCGCAGTGTTCGACTCCTGGCGTGAAGGCACCGTCGTGCGCTCGTGGTTGCTGGACCTGCTGGTCAAGGCGCTCGAGGACGATCCGGGCCTCAGCCAGGTGCGCGGCTACGCCGACGACTCCGGCGAGGGCCGATGGACCGTCGAGGCGGCGATCGACAACGCCGTCCCGGTGCACACCATCGCCGCCGCGCTCTTCGCCCGGTTCACGTCGCGGCAGGACGAGTCGCCGGCGATGCAGGCGGTGGCCGCGATGCGGCAGCAGTTCGGAGGACACGCAGTCCAGGCGGCCGTGGAGGCCGGGCACGACCCCGACAAGGCCTGACACGCCACCGTGTACGTCAGTCGACTCACCCTCCACGACTTCCGCTCGTACCCGCAGGCCGATGTCGAGCTCGAGCCCGGCGCGGTCTGCTTCATCGGCGCCAACGGGCAGGGCAAGACCAATCTGGTCGAGGCCGTCGAGTACGTCTCCCGGCTCGATTCGCACCGGGTCGCCAGTGACGTCCCGCTCGTTCGCGCAGGCGCCGATCGCGCCGTGATCCGGGCCGAGGTCGTCCGGGGCGACCGCACGGCACTGCTGGAGCTGGAGATCATCCCGGGCAAGTCCAACCGGGCACGCATCAACCGCGGCGACCTGCCGCGGGTGCGAGATCTGGTCGGTGTGCTCCGCACCGTCACCTTCTCCCCGGGTGATCTCGACCTGGTCAAGGGCGATCCCTCCGATCGCCGACACTTCCTGGACGCCCTGCTGGTGCTGCGCACACCACGACTCGGCGGCGTCAAGGCCGACTACGACCGCGTGCTGAGGCAGCGCAACACCCTGCTCAAGTCCGCAGGTCGAACCCGCCGGACCCGGGCGAATGGGCACGGCGACGTCGAGATCGCCACCCTGGACATCTGGGACGAGAATCTCGCGCGCATCGGTGGTGAGCTGGTCGCGCAACGTCTCAGCCTGCTCGACGACCTCGCCCCGCACCTCGCCGAGGCCCATGGCCGGGTCGCCTCGTCCGCCGCCCCGAATCGCCGAGACGTCGCCGCGGTGTACCGGTCGTCGGTCCCGCTCGGCGACGGCGAGCGGGACCAGTCTGCGATCGGAGCCGCCCTGCTGACCGAGATGGCGCAGCGTCGAGGCGACGAGCTGGATCGAGGCATCAGCCTGGTGGGTCCTCACCGTGACGAGGTCGTGCTCTCGGTCGGCGACCTGCCGGCCAAGGGGTACGCGAGCCACGGTGAGTCCTGGTCGTTGGCCCTGTCGCTGCGCCTGGCTGCCTTCGAGCTGCTGCGGGCCGAGGGCGATGATCCGGTGCTGATCCTCGATGACGTGTTCGCCGAGCTCGATCAGGGCCGCCGTCAACAGCTGGCCGACCTCGTGTCGGGCGCCGAGCAGGTGCTGGTCACCGCCGCGGTGGCCGACGACGTCCCGGTCGAGCTGCGGGGTCAACGCTTCCTCGTGGCAGATGGTGCCGTGACCCGCGATGGCTGATCCGCAGGACCCGGACGACGGTCCCGAGGATGAGCCACCCAGTCCGCTCGACCTGGCCCGGGACATCACCGACCGCTACAAGCGCAGCGGTGCACCGGCGCCGGCGGGGGGCCCGCGGCGCCGCCGCCCCGTGCCGCCGGTCCGGTCCCGGCAGAATCGCGACGACGCCGTGCCGATCTCCGAGGTGCTCGGCGAACTGATCCGCGAGCGCGGATGGGGCCGGCAGATCGACGTCCAGCGGGTGCTGGACGACTGGGGCTCGATCGTCGGACCGGAGGTCGCCCAGCACTCCCGCGTCACCGGCTTCGCCGATGCAGTGGTGCACGTGGAGACCCGCACCACTGCGTGGGCCACGCAGCTGAGGCTCCTCGCGCCGCGGATCGTGGCCAAGCTCAACGAGCTGCTCGGCGACGGGTCGGTCACCCGCATCGACATCAGGGGGCCACAAGCACCCAGCTGGAAGTCAGGCCCCCGGTCGATCCGCGGTCAGCGGGGGCCCCGCGACACCTATGGCTGATGTTTCACGGGAAACATCGTCCGGCGGGACGGGTGTCTCGTCGAAGGCCAGCAGCGCTGCCGCCCACGTGAACGTCGCGGTGGCAGCGGCGACGGCACCGAGCACGCCGGCGGCCCCCAGGAATCCGTCCCACCCCGTGGTGGGACGCACGCCCAGCGCGGCCAACGCGATCACACCGGCAGCGGCGCCGACCAGCGCCATCGGGATGCTGGCCGGGACAGCGACCACGCGGCGGGACAGCGCGACCGAGACGATCGCGGCCCAGAACAGGCTGACCGCGAGCGCGGCGACGATGTCGGACGGACGGTGCCAGCCGGCTGCGATCGTCGACGCGCCGGTGAGGGTGGTGGCCGCCGCGCCGCCCAGCACCAGCACCGGCCGCAGCGCACGGGGAGCGACGAGCAGGGTGGCCGCCGTGGCGCTGGCGACGACGGTGGTGTGACCACTCGGCAACGAGTTGAGGGTGCCGAGGCCGAGATCCGGACGGTCCAGGACCATCCGCTTGAGCAGCTGGGTGGTGACGTTGGCGCCGGCGATCACCACGACGGCCCCGACGGCCCACCGGAGGCGCCCGCGCAGCAACGCGGTGCCGACGCAGACCGCCATGACCACCACGACGAGGCTGATCGACACCAGGCCCAGCACGCTGAGCAACGCGGTCTGGGTCTCTCGTCCGGTGTGCACCGTGGCCATCGCCGAGGCGTCCCGCGACTGCCCGACCGCACTGCCGAGGGCCACCCGCACCGTCATCATCAGCACGGCCAGGCTCGCAGCGGCGACGACCAGCCCCAGCATGCTCGCTGCGGCCACCGACCTGCGGCGATCACGTGACTCGTACATGTCCCCAGACTGCCCGATCGGGCCCAGTGCCGTCACGTCGGCGCCGGGCCCGACACGGCGTCGGACCCGGCCGCGGACGACCCGGGCCTCGTCACCGCCCCCGCGAGCACGTCACAGGCGCGGTTCTGTGCCGCTGGCGGGCCGTTGCACCGGGCGACACGGTGTGTGGACAACACGATTTCATCGTCAGACGCACGCAATGGGCCCGTATACTGTTTGAGTGAACCAAACTCCAGATCCTGAGCAGTCCTATGACGCAAGCAACATCCAGGTTCTCGAAGGACTGGAGGCCGTGCGCAAGCGGCCGGGCATGTACATCGGGTCCACCGGCGAGCGTGGTCTGCACCACCTGGTCTACGAGGTGGTCGACAACTCCGTGGACGAGGCCCTCGCCGGTCACGCCTCCCACATCGATGTCACGTTGCTCGCCGACGGCGGAGTGCGGGTCGTCGACGACGGACGCGGCATCCCGGTCGACATGCACGCGACCGAGAAGATCCCGGCGGTCACCCTGGTGCTCACGTCGCTGCACGCCGGCGGAAAGTTCGGCGGCGGCGGCTACAAGGTCTCCGGCGGTCTGCACGGCGTGGGCGTCTCGGTGGTCAACGCACTGAGCACGAAGCTGTACGTCGAGGTCAGGCGCGACGGGTACGTGTGGACCCAGTCGTTCACCTACGGCGATCCGGACGCCCCGCTGGAGCGCGGTGCCGCGACCGACGAGACCGGCACCACCACCACGTTCTACGCCAGCGAGGACATCTTCGACTCGGTCCTGTACTCCTACGAGACGCTCAAGACCCGCTTTCGCGAGATGGCGTTCCTCAACAAGGGCCTCGAGCTGGTGCTGCGCGACGAGCGTGAGGCCGCGATGGAAGCCGCAGAGGGCGACACCGCCCTCGATGCCATCGAGCGCTCGGCCCGCTTCAAGTTCGAGAACGGCCTGATCGACTACGTCGACCACATCAACGTGGGCAGCAAGTCGCCCATCCACACCGGCATCATCGCGTTCGAGTCCGAGGACGAGTCCAGGGGCCTGTCCCTGGAGGTGGCCATGCAGTGGAACGAGAGCTTCAGCGAATCGGTGCACACCTTCGCCAACACGATCAACACCCATGAGGGCGGCACGCACGAGGAGGGTTTCCGGGCGGCACTGACCTCGACGGTCAACAAGTTCGCGACGACGCAGGGCCTGATCAAGAAGGCCAGCGACAACCTCTCCGGCGATGACGTCCGCGAGGGCCTCACGGCGATCATCTCGATCAAGCTCGAGGAGCCGCAGTTCGAGGGTCAGACCAAGACCAAGCTGGGCAACAGCGAGGCGAAGTCGTACGTCCAGTCCGTCCTCAACGACGGGCTCGGCGCCTGGTTCGAGCAGCACCCGGCCGAGGGCAAGGTCATCGTGCGCAAGTCGATCGACGCGGCCACCGCTCGCATGGCCGCCCGCAAGGCCCGCGACCTCGCCCGCAACCGCAAGGGCTTCCTGGGCAGCGGCGGCCTGCCCGGAAAGCTCGCCGACTGCTCCAGCCGCAGCCCCGAGGAGTGCGAGGTCTTCATCGTCGAGGGCAACTCCGCCGGTGGTTCGGCCAAGGGAGGTCGCGATCCCCGCACGCAGGCGATCCTTCCACTGCGCGGCAAGATCCTCAACGTCGAGAAGGCCCGCATCGACAAGATCCTGCAGAACGCCGAGGTGCAGGCGATCATCTCCGCGCTCGGCACCGGCGTGCACGAGGACTTCGACATCGCCAAGCTCAGGTACCACAAGATCGTGCTGATGGCCGACGCCGACGTCGACGGCCAGCACATCTCCACCTTGTTGCTGACGCTGCTGTTCCGCTTCATGAAGCCCTTGATCGACGGCGGGCACGTCTACCTGGCGCAGCCACCGCTGTACAAGATCAAGTGGACCAACTCCGCCCACGAGCTGGCCTACTCCGACCGCGAGCGCGACGCACTGATGAGCGAGGGCAGGGCCGCCGGGCACCGGTTGCCCAAGGAGGCCCCGGTCCAGCGCTACAAGGGACTCGGCGAGATGAACGACTCCGAGCTGTGGGACACCACGATGGATCCGGATGCCCGGATCCTGCGCCAGGTGACCCTCGACGACGCCGCCGTGGCCGACGAGATCTTCACGGTGCTGATGGGCGAGGACGTCGAGCAGCGCCGCAGCTTCATCCAGCGCAACGCCAAGGACGTCAGGTTCCTGGACATCTGATGATCGCCTCGACGCACACCACTGATGGGACCACCCGATGACTGACACCCCGATCGAGCGCGACCGCATCGAACCGGTTGCCCTGCAAGATGAGATGCAGCGCTCCTACATCGACTACGCCATGAGCGTCATCGTGTCGCGCGCCCTGCCCGACGTGCGCGACGGCCTGAAGCCGGTGCACCGCCGCGTCCTCTACGCGATGTTCGACGGCGGGTACCGGCCGGATCGCGGTTTCAGCAAGTGCAGCCGCATCGTCGGCGACGTCATGGGTCAGTACCACCCGCACGGCGACACCGCGATCTACGACACCTTGGTGCGACTGGCCCAGCCGTGGGTCATGCGTGCGCCGATGGTGCAGGGGCAGGGCAACTTCGGCTCACCGGGCGACGACCAGGCCGCCGCCATGCGGTACACCGAGTGCAAGCTCGCCCCGATCGCCATGGAGATGGTGCGCGACATCGACGAGGACACCGTCGACTTCCGGCCGAACTACGACGGTCGTTCGCAGGAGCCGACGGTGCTGCCCGCGCGCATCCCGAACCTGCTGGTCAACGGATCGGCCGGCATCGCGGTGGGCATGGCCACCAACATCCCGCCGCACAACCTGCGTGAGGTCGCCGAGGGCGCCCAGTGGGTGCTCGGCCACCCCGACGCCTCGAAGGAGGACATCCTCGAGGCACTGCTGGAACGCGTCAAGGGACCGGACTTCCCGACCCACGGCCTCATCGTCGGCACCCAGGGCATCGAGGACATGTACCGCACCGGTCGCGGCTCGATCCCGATGCGCGCCGTGGTCAACATCGAGGAGGA
>JBBSRN010000094.1:0-9082 GCA_038242985.1 Propionibacteriales bacterium
CCAGGTCGTCGGACTGTTGGTGCGCGAGGAGCGCAACCGGGTCAAGGCCGCCACCGACATCACCGAGCCCGCGCGTGCGGAGCAGCTCAAGCGCCTCGACGGGGTCGCGACCATCCTGGCCAAGACCGCCACCCGCGATCCGTCGCTGTTCGCCCTGCTCGGTGAGGACGTCGTGATGTCGGATGAGGCCCGTGGCCTGCGTCGCGAGATGCTCGCCGCGGGCGGTCTCGGGCCGGTACCCACCGAGGCCGTCGCCGGCGGCACGGTCGAGGCCTCGCCCCAGCCGGAGAAGCGGGCGGTGCCCCAGTCGGTCATCTCCCGCCAGCTCGCCAACCCGTTCCTCGCCCCGGACTTCAGCAGCGCGGCGCCGCGCGAGGCCCAGTACGGCCGGTTGTCGACGTGGGAGCTGCTCGGTCCGCTGTTCACCTCCTTCGAGAAGGCCTCCGACGGCGCCCCGTCGTGCATGGAGCTGCCCGAGCCGGCCGGACTGATGACGCCGTCTGGTCGAGAGCTGATGAAGCACCAGGCCCAGCTGGTCGAGGCCGCTGCCGCCGGTCACCGCACCTTCCTGCTCGCCGACGAGCCCGGACTGGGCAAGACCGCCCAGGCGCTGCTGGCCGCCCACGCCGCCGACGCCTACCCGTTGCTGGTGGTGGCCCCGAACGTGGTCAAGGCGAACTGGGCTCGCGAGGTGGAGCTGTGGACCCCAGGCCGCCGGACGACCGTCATCCACGGAGACGGCCACACCCTCGACGCCTTCGCCGACATCGTCATCGTCAACTACGAGGTGCTCGATCGGCACGTCGGCTGGCTCGGCGAGCTCGGCTTCAAGGGCATGGTCGTCGACGAGGCGCACTTCATCAAGAACAAGTCGTCGCAGCGGTCCCGTCAGGTGCTGCAGCTGGCCGACCGGGTCCGCGCCCGCATCGGCCGCCCGTTGCTGATGGCGCTGACCGGCACCCCGTTGATCAACGACATCGAGGACTTCCGGACCATCTGGCAGTTCCTGGGCTGGATCGACGACAAGAAGCCGCGCGCCGAGCTCATGAGTGCGTTGGAGCAGATCCGTCTGACGCCGCTGGACCACGGTTTCTACTCCGCTGCGCGCAGGGTCGTCATCGATCAGGGCATCGTGCGCCGTCGCAAGGTCGACGTCGCTGCCGACATCCCGGCGCGTCGCATCGCCGATCTACCGGTCGACCTCGACGACGAGATCGGTCGCTCGATCCAGCAGGCCGAGCGCGATCTCGTGGCCCGGTTGCTGCGGCGGTACGACTCGGCGGCCGAAGCGCGCTCGTCCGGACCGTCGGAGGGCATCGACGCCGAGCTCGTGCGCCGGGTGGCGACCTGGGAGCGCGAGGACGCAGAGGGATCCAAGGACGAGGAGAACGTCTTCGGCATGATGCGCCGCATCGGCCAGGCCAAGGCCGGGCTCGCCGCCGACTACACCGCCCAGCTGGCGCGCAGCGTCGGCAAGGTCGTGTTCTTCGCCAAGCACATCGACGTGATGGACACCGCCGAGGCGGCGTTCAAGCAGCGCGGCATCGGCTACACGTCGATCCGCGGGGACCAGAGCAAGATCGCCCGCGAGAAGGCGATCGACCGATTCTGGAACGACCCCGAGGTCGAGGTCATCGTCTGCTCGATCACCGCCGCCGGCGTCGGCATCAACTTGCAGGTCGCTTCCGACGTGGTGCTCGCCGAGCTGTCGTGGACCGATGCCGAGCAGACGCAGGCCATCGACCGCGTGCACCGCATCGGCCAGGACAAGCCCGTCACGGCGTGGCGCATCATCGCCGCGCAGACCATCGACGGTCGCATCGCCGAGCTGATCGACAGCAAGGCCGGGCTCGCCGCCCGCGCGCTCGACGGCTCCGACACCGAGATCGGCTCGTCGGTCGACGTCCAGCTCGAGGCCCTCATCACCCTGCTCACCGACGCCCTCGACGCCCGCACCCCCTGACGCCCCCGGGGCGGTGCCCCCGACACCCTCCCGGGGCGGTGACTTACTCGGCCTTCGACTCCGAGGGCGGTGACGTACTCGGCCTTCGAATCCGAGGGCGGTGACTTGGTCGGCCTTCGGGTCAGGTCGCGGTGGTTAGCTCGGCTCTCAACGCCTTGAGAGCCGAGCAAGTCACCGCTCTTGGGCGGGTCCGGCTGGGAGAGCCGAGCAAGTCACCGCCCTCCAGTCAGGCGGCGGAGGTTGCCGACGGCGTGCGGGCCGGCACCGGGGCGAGCGTCTCGTCGAAGTCGGTGCGCAGCGTGGTGAAGGAGTCCATCACGTAGTTCTGGCGCACCTGCCACGGACGCCGGTCACCCTGCTTGGGGAAGGCGTCGATGGAGCGTTGGACGTAGCCCGAGGCGAGATCGAGCAACGGCTGGGCCGTCAGGTCGCCATCGACCACGGGCGCGACGGCCCGGTGGCCCTTGCGTTCCATCCACGCCAGCACCTTGCAGACCAGTCGGTGGGTCAGGTCGGCCCGCAACGTCCACGAGGCGTTGGTGTAGCCGATGCACACGGCGAAATTCGGCACGCCGGTCATCATCGCGCCGTTCCAGACGAACTGCTCCGACAACGGAACCTCCGTGCCGTCGACGTGCGGCTCGATGCCGCCGAAGGCGAGCAGCTTCAGGCCGGTGGCGGTGACGATGATGTCAGCCTCCAGCACCTCGCCGGACTGCAACGCGATGCCCTCGGGCACGAACCGGTCGATGTGGTCGGTGACCACGTCGGCGTGGCCGCCCTTGATGGCCTTGAACAGATCGCCCCCGGGCACGGCGCACAGTCGCTGGTCCCACGGGTCGTACGTCGGGGTGAAGTGCGCGGCAGCCTGCTCCTCGCCGACGAACTTGGCGACGTTGCCGGTCAGGACCTTGCGAGCGGCACCGGGGAACCGTTGGCAGAACTGGTAGGTCGTCATCATGAAGGCGATGTTCTTGGCGCGGATCGCCTGGTGCGCGAGCTTGTGGGGCAGCACCTTCTTCAGGCGCGCAGCATTCTTGTCGAAGCTGGGGACCGAGCTGATCCAGGTGGGCGTGCGCTGCAGCATCGTGACGTGCGCGGCCGGCGCGTCACCGGTCAGCATCGCGGGCACCAGGGTGACCGCGGTCGCGCCCGATCCGATCACGACGACGCGCTTGCCGGCATGGTCGAGCGCCTCGGGCCAGAACTGTGGATGCACGATCTGGCCGGCGAAGTCGTCCGCGCCGGCGAACTCCGGCGCGTAGGGGGACTCGTAGTCGTAGTAGCCGGCGCACGAGTAGAGGAAACCGGCGGTCAGGGTGCGCTGCGCACCGGTGGCGACGTCCTCGACGGTGACGGTCCACTGCGCGGCGGTGGTGTCGAAGTCCGCGCCGACGACCTTGCTGGAGTACTGGATGTGCTGATCGATCCCGGCCTCTGCGGCCGTCTCGTGGATGTACTCCAGGATCGAGGCGCCGTCGGCCAGCGTCTGGCCGTCGGTCCAGGGCTTGAAGGAGTAGCCCAGCGTGTACATGTCGGAGTCCGAGCGCACGCCGGGGTACTGGAACAGGTCCCAGGTGCCGCCCATGGCCTCGCGGGCCTCGAGGATCGCAAACGACGTCCCGGGACGTTCGGACTGCAGGCGGTGCGCCGCACCGATGCCGGACAGTCCAGCTCCGACGATGACGACGTCGACATGGTTCTTCGCAGTGCTCATGATCCCATTATGTCGGTCGGCCGGCCGCCGGGCTCGACTCGACTCGGCACGGTGCGGGCGATGGCCCTGGCGCACCTCGGCCGGCACGAGCCGGCCGCAGGTGGCCGCGGCCCCGCACCGTGCGGGGGCAGCGGCCCTGGGCCCCTCCGAGCAGCCAGCGCTCAGTCGTGGCTGTCGTCGCTGGTGGGACGCGACGCCAGCTGCGGTCCGACGCCCGGCGAGGTGGGCGCGTTCACGTGTACCACGTCGGCTCGGGCAGGAGGCCGAGCAGCGTGTACTGGCCGACCTCACGACGTTTGTAGGCCACCGGGTCGTGCAGCGTGTGCGTGCGTGCGTTGCGCCAGAAGATGTCGAGCCCCACCTGGTTGCTGGTGGCGCGGGCACCGGTCAGCTCGAAGATCGTCGTGCCGACCTCGAGAGCGACGTCGGTCGCCAGCTGCTTCACCGCTGCGATCCGCACCGCGGCGTGCCCGCGCTGCACGGTGGTCAGCGCGTCGCGCTCGGCGTGCAGCAGCGATGAGATCTCGTGTGCCGCGTCGTCGGCCAGCGCCTCGACCGCCCACACCTGCGACTGGAGCCGGCCGAAGCCCTCCAGGCGGTACCACTCCTGGTCCGCGCTGTCCTTGTCGTCTCCGCCGTACGGCCAGGCGCGGGTGTTCTCCCGCGCATAGGCGGCCCCAGCCTTCAGCCCGCCCTGCGCGATGCCGAGATAGAAGTTGGCGAAGACGAGCTGGATCGCCGGCAGGTTGAGCGTGCCGTAGGTGAGCGCCTGGGGCTGTTGGTCGACGTAGCCGAGCGCCTCCGCCCACGGGATGCGGACATTGGTGATCGTCACCCCGCCGGACTCGGTGAGTCGCTGCCCGAGGTTGTCCCAGTCGTCGTGGAACACGATGCCTTCCTGCTGGGACGGCACGATGGCGAACACGTGCTGGTCGGTGCCGTCCAGCCGGCCCTCCAGGACGGTCAGATCGCTGATCCTGGAACCGGTGGAGAAGGTCTTGCGGCCGTCGAAGACCAGCTCGTCGCCGTCATCTCGGACCGTCAGGTCGTCGTCGCGCGGGTTGACCGCGCCGCCGAAGAACAGGTCGTGCGAGGTGTAGAGCCGCTCGACGTCGGCAATCTGCGCGGTCGTGCCGACCAGGCGCACGGCCCACGCCCACAGGTAGTGATAGCCGATGAGCTGTCCGATGGACCCGTCGCCGGAGGCCACCCCACGGATGACCTGGTACGCGACGTCCCACTGCTGGCCCGCGCCACCGTGCTCTACCGGCCCGAGCAGCGTGACCAGTCCAGCGTCCTTGAGCAACGCGATCTCGGCGGCCGGGACGACCTGCGCCCGGTCACGCTCGACGGCGTCCGCGGCGAGGATGCCGGCGACCTCCGCGGCCCGGTCGATCCAGCCCGCTGGTGTCGTGGGTCGGGCCCGTTCGGCCCAGGGGGACGAGGCGAGGGCCTCGTGGACGGTGATCGTCATGATGGGTTCCTTCTCAGTCGGAGTGGGCTGCGTTCGACGGTCCGTGTTCGACGGTCTGTGTTCGATCGCCTGTGTTCGACCGCCAGTGTTCGATCGTTTGGGGCGATCTGGTCGACCAGGCACGAAACTAGGTCGACGCGATCGGCGCTGGCGGGCCGCTCACCACGTGAGCCGGCGCGTCGTGGTGGACCGCTCGTGCTATCGGACGCCATCGCCCCGATCGCCGTTACGGTGAACGGCATGAGCCAGTCCTCGCAGACAGCTGACACGGTGTTCTCCGGCGGCCCGGTGCTGACGATGGACGACGCCCGGCCACGTGCGGAGTCGGTGGCCGTGCGCGACGGCCGCATCATGGCGGTGGGTTCCTCGCGGGAGCTGGCCGGCCTGGTCGGCCAGGGCACCGACATGGTCGACCTGGACGGCCGGACCCTGCTGCCGGGGCTGATCGATCCCCACATGCACTCGGCGCTGGTGCAGCTCGACGACTGGGTCGATGTGAGCCCGATGCTCAGGCCCAGCGCAGACGACGTGTTCAACGCACTTCGCGAGGCCGCCCCGACATCGACCGGATGGGTCCTGGCCAAACAGCTCGATCCGAGCATCACCGGCGGTGACGCGCGGCTGGACCGCGTCATTCTCGATCGGCTCGTCCCGGACTCTCCGGCCCTGGTGCTGGAGAGCAACGGACATGTCGCATACGTGAACTCCCGAGCGTTGGCGCAGGCCGGCGTCGATCGCGACACCCCCGACCCGCCGAACGGCCGGTACGTGCGTGGCGCGAGCGGAGAGCCCACCGGCCGGCTCGAGGAGGCGGCTGCGGTCGCCGTGTTCGCCAGCTGGTTCCCCCTCGTGACCGGCGATGCGCTGGTCGGCAAGGTCCGCGATCTGTTGTGGCATGCGGCCAGTCGGGGCGTGACCTTGCTGCACGACTGCGGGATCGGTTCGATCAGTGGGACGTCGGACCTCGAGGTGCTGCAGACGGCGATCGGTGCGGACTCCCCGGTCCGGTACCGGGGCATGCTGGTCTCGACCGAGTACGACGCATGGATGCAGATGGGTCTGACACCGGGCTTCGGAGATGCCCTGTTCCGCGTCGACGGCATCAAGGCGTGGGCCGACGGATCCAACCAGGGTGGCACCGGATTCCAGCGTGAACCGTACCTGGGGACCGACTCGCGGGGATCGCTGAACTACTCGCCCGAGGAGCTGGCCGAGGTGGTCCTGCGGGCGCATCGAGACGGGTGGCAGATCGGCGTGCACGCCAATGGCGACGCCGCCATCGACGTCACCATCGACGCCTACGAGCGTGCCCTGACCACTGATTCGCGGTCCGATCACCGTCACCGCATCGAGCACTGCAGCGTGCTGCACCCAGAACAGATCGCACGGATGGCGGCGCTGGGACTGTCCCCGTCGTTCCTGATCGGCCATGTCCACTGGTGGGGCGCTGCGTTCCGCGACCGTCTCCTCGGGACCGATCGGGCGGCGCTCTACGACCCCTGCGCGTCGGCACTCGAGGCCGGCCTGCGGATCTCGTTGCACAGCGACTGGAACGTCACTCCGCTGGAGCCGTTGCGCTACGTCCAGGATGCGGTCACCCGGGTGATGTCCGAGAACGGTGAGGTGCTCGGCGCCGACGAATGCCTCTCGGTCGAGGCGGCACTGCGGGCCGTCACGATCGACGCCGCCTGGCAGTGTCGATCCGACCACGAGACCGGATCGCTGGAGGTCGGCAAGTACGCCGATCTCGTCCTGCTCGAGGACGACCCGACCGCCGTCGATCCCACGGACATCTCCGCGATTCGTGTCTCCGAGACATGTCTCGCAGGGCGCACGCAGTACTCAACCTGAGGTGGCGCCGCGCTGACCGAGCAGGGCGATGAACTCATCGGCCATCTCCAGGTGTCGGCGCAGCGTGTCCCGGCGCTCGCGGGCCTCGGCGATCATCGGCACGAGTGGCTCGGCGTCCTCGTGGCCCTCGATCGCGCGCATGACGGTGTGCATCTCCTCCAGGGTGTAGCCCAGGGGCTTCATGCGCCGGATCACCAGCAGCTTGTCCACGTCGTCGGCGGTGTACAGCCGGAAGCCGCCCTCGCTGCGGGCCGACGGCGAGAGCAGGCCGATCTCGTCGTAGTGGCGCAGGGTGCGAAACGAGAGCCCGGTGCGCTCGGCGACCTCGCCGATCTGCCTCATGTGCGGCCTCTCACGTGTGCGAGATGACCACTCTACCCTCACGTGAGGGTAGAGTTGCAGCCACAGACTTCCCGCCGGTCCTCGCGATCGGCCCGTGCTTCGCCGCACGCACCTCATCCGGGGCCTCGGCCCTGCCCCCATCTCGTCTGGAGCCTGATGTCCACGGACACTGCCGCGTCGCGCCGCGACGACAACTCCGTCATGAGTGCGCTGCGCTCGCCCAAGCGTCTGCGCATCGAGGTCCTCGCCGGCCTGGTCGTCGCGCTCGCCCTGATCCCCGAGGCGATATCGTTCTCGATCATCGCCGGCGTGGACCCGCGGGTCGGACTGTTCGCCGCCTTCACGATGGCCGTCTCGATCTCGTTCCTCGGCGGCCGACCTGCCATGATCTCGGCCGCCACCGGCGCCGTCGCCCTCGTGGTCGCCCCGGTCGTGCGCGACCACGGGCTCGACTACCTCATCGCGACCGTGCTGCTCGGCGGTGCCATCCAGGTGCTGCTCGCGGTGCTGGGCGTCGCCAAGCTGATGCGATTCATCCCGCGTTCGGTCATGATCGGATTCGTCAACGCGCTGGCGATCCTGATCTTCCTGGCCCAGCTGCCGTACCTGATCGACGTGCCGTTCCTGGTGTACCCGATGGTGGCCGTCGGCATCGCGGTCATGGTGCTGCTGCCGCGCGTGTTCACCGCGGTCCCGGCGCCGTTGGTCGCCATCGTGCTGCTCACCGGTTTCACCCTGCTCGCGGCCCTCGCGCTGCCGAACGTCGGCGACGAGGGCGAGCTGCCCGACAGCCTGCCCACGCTGCTGATCCCCGACGTCCCGTTCTCGCTGGCGACGCTGAAGATCATTGCTCCCTACGCCCTGGCCCTCGCCGTGGTGGGGCTGCTGGAGTCGCTGATGACGGCCAAGTTCGTCGACGACATCACCGACACCCACTCGCACAAGACGCGTGAGGCCTGGGGTCAGGGTGCGTCGAACATCATCACCGGATTCTTCGGTGGCATGGGCGGCTGCGCCATGATCGGCCAGACGATGATCAACGTGAAGGTCTCGGGAGCCCGCACCCGCATCTCGACCTTCCTCGCCGGCGTCTTCCTGCTGATCCTGGTGGTCGGTCTCGGCGACGTCGTGGCGATCATCCCGATGGCGGCGCTCGTGGCGGTCATGATCATGGTCGCGGTCGGCACGTTCGACTGGCACAGCATCGCGCCGGCCACGCTGCGGCGCATGCCCAAGAGCGAGACCTTCGTGATGCTCTCGACCGTCGCCGTGGTCGTCGTCACCAAGAATCTCGCGATCGGCGTCGGTGTCGGCGTGCTGGTGGCGATGACCCTGTTCGCTCGTCGCGTGGCGCACCTCGCCTCCGTCGAGCGCGAGATCGTCGAGGACGAGCACGGCACCGAGCGCGCGGTCTACAGCGTCTTCGGCGAGCTGTTCTTCGCCTCCAGCAACGACCTGTACACGCAGTTCGACTACGCCGACGACCCCGATCGCGTCGTCATCGACCTCACTGCGTCGCACGTGTGGGACGCCTCGACGGTCGCGGCGCTCGACAGCATCGTGACCAAGTACGACCGCAAGGGCAAGGTCGTCGAGATCATCGGCCTCAACACGGCGAGCGCCTCGATGCACGACCGCCTCAGCGGGCAGCTCTCCGCCCACTGAGCCGGTTTCAACGGGCCGCGCATGATGTTTTGGCTGTTGTACGTGACGGTTGCGCTCGTCGGGTCTGGGA
>JBBSRN010000095.1:0-9069 GCA_038242985.1 Propionibacteriales bacterium
CGCTGCCCGCCCGAGAGGGTCGAGAGCGGCTGCTCCAGGACTCGATCGGGCAGCCCCAGGCTCGTGGCGATCGTGGCGGCCTCGGACTCTGCGGCGTATCCGCCACCGCTGGAGAACGTGGTCTCGGCGCGGCTGTAGGCGTTCATCGCCTTCTCGGCGGTGGCCGGATCCGGTGAACCCATGTCGAGCTCGGCCTTGCGCATGGCGGTCAGCGCCTCGTCGAGTCCCCGCGCGCCGAGGATGCGGTCGCGGGCTGTCGTGGCGAGATCGCCGGACTTGGGGTCCTGCGGCAGGTAGCCGATCTTGCCGGTGGCCGTGATCGACCCCTCGGCCGGCTGACCGTCGCCGGACAGCATCCGCGTCAAGGTGGTCTTCCCTGCGCCGTTGCGCCCGACGAGGCCGATCTTGTCGCCCCGGTCGACCCGGAACGAGACGTCGGACATCAGGACACGCGCACCGAAGCGCAGCTCGACATTGGTGATGGTGAGCATGGGAGAACTTTCTGTCCAGGGTGCACGAATGGAGTCGAGATCGCGCCTCGACGTCATTCCCGCTGGTAGAAAGCCACCCGATGAGTCTACGCGGGATGGGCCCGATCCCCCGCATCATCGGCCGTGAGGTGTGACACCCTGCCCTCCTGAAGGGGCGGTGACTCAGTCGGCCTTCGCCCAACCTGGCGGTGCAAAAATCGACCTACCGTCGCCGGAAGGCCGACCTACTCACCGCCCACTCGGGGCGCTGTCGGTTCAGCCGATGTTGAAGCCGAGGGCACGGAGCATCTCGCGGCCGTCATCGGTGATCTTGTCCGGGCCCCACGGCGGCATCCAGACCCATTCGATGCGAAAGTCGTTGACGATGCCGTCGAGCGCCGCCCGGGTCTGGTCCTCGATCACGTCGGTCAGCGGGCAGGCCGCCGAAGTCAGCGTCATCGACAGCACGGTGTTGCTGTGCTCGTCGACGTCGGCGCCATAGACCAGGCCGAGATCGACCACGTTGATGCCGAGCTCGGGGTCGACGACGTCCTTCATCGCCTCGATGACATCTTCTTCGGTGGTCGCGCCGGCGACGGCCCCGGACGGGGTGCTGGTGTTGACGTCGGGAAGATCGCTGTGATCGACTCCCGTGCTGTCGATACCGGTGCTTGAGTCGTTCGTCATGCGTTCTCCTCGGTGGCGGGTGAGTGGGTCGGTGCTGGTGGGACGACTGCTTGGGCGACGGCGTCCTTCCATGCCATCCACGACAGCAGCGCGCACTTGACGCGCGCGGGGAACTTCGCCACGCCGGCGAAGGCGATCCCGTCCTCGAGCACGTCCTCGTCCGGCTCCATCTTGCCCTTGCTCTGCATCAGCTCGGTGAAGGAGTCGAGCACGACCATGGCATCGGTGACCGTCTTGCCGATCAGCAGGTCGTAGAGCACCGACGTGGATGCCTGGCTGATCGAGCACCCCTCCGCGGCGTACGACACGTCGGCGACGGTGTCGCCGTCCAGGTGCACCCGCAGGGTGATCTCGTCACCGCAGGTGGGGTTCACGTGATGGACCTCGGCCTCGAACGGCTCACGCAGTCCGGCGCCGTGGGGGCGTTTGTAGTGGTCGAGGATGATCTCCTGGTACAGGGAGTCGACGTTCATCGCCTCAGACATCGAAGTACTTCTTGGTGTGGTGCAGCGCCTCGACGAGCGCATCGATCTCGGACTCGGTCGTGTACAGGTAGAACGACGCGCGCGTCGTGGACTGCACGCCGAAGCGCAGGTGGGCCGGCTTGGCGCAGTGGTGCCCCGCGCGCACGGCCACGCCGCGCGAGTCCAGCAGCTGGGCGATGTCGTGCGGGTGCACGCCGGCGAGGGTGAAGCTGATCGCTCCCCCACGATCGACCGCTTCGGTCGGTCCGATGACGCGCAGACCGTCGATCTGCTGCATCGCCTCGAGCGCGTACGCGGTGATCCGCTGCTCGTGGGCGGCGATCGCCGCCATCCCGATGCCGTCAAGATAGTCGGCGGCTGCGGCCAGGCCGATGGCCTGCGCGATCGGCGGTGTTCCTGCCTCGAACCGCGATGGCGGACGCGCGAAGGTGCTGCGCTCCATCGTGACGGTCTCGATCATCTCGCCGCCGCCGAGGAACGGTGGCAGCTCGGCCAGCAGGTCGTAGCGGCCCCACAGGACACCGATGCCGGTCGGCCCGACCATCTTGTGACCGGTGAACGCGACGAAGTCGGCACCGAGCGTCGACACGTCGACGGGGATTTGGGGCACGGCCTGCGAGGCGTCCACCACGACCAGCGCGCCGACCTCGTGCGCCCGGGCGATGACCGTGTCCAACGGGTTGATCGTGCCGAGCATGTTCGAGACCCACGTCAGCGAGACCACCTTGGTGCGCTCGGTGATCAGCGTGGCGATGTTCGACAGGTCCAGGCGGCCCTCGTCGGTGACGCCGAACCACCGCAGGGTGGCGCCGGTGCGCTCGCAGAGCAGCTGCCACGGGACGATGTTGGAGTGGTGCTCCATCTCGGTGATGACGACCTCGTCGCCGGCACCGACCCGGCCTCCGTCGCCCAGGGTCCGGGCCACCAGGTTGAGCGCCTCAGAAGCGTTCTTGGTGAACACGACCTCCTCGCGGATGGGCGCGCCGATGAACTCCGCGACCCGGGTGCGTGCGGCCTCGAACGCCTCGCTGGCCTCGGCGCCGAGCTGGTGCATGGCCCGGGCCACGTTGGCGTTGTGCAGCCGGTAGTGCCGGTCGATCGCGTCGATGACCTGCTCGGGCTTGTGCGAGGTGTTGGCGCTGTCGAGGTACACCAGCGGCAGGTCGCCAGCCAGACGACGCTCCAGGATCGGGAAGTCCTCGCGAATCCTGGTGACGTCGTACGTGGACGTACCCTCCAGCACGGTCATCAGCTGGCCGCCGCCCCAGCGCTGGAATCAGCCCGAGCCCGGCTCGTGTACTTGTCGTAGCCCTCCGCCTCGAGCTGATCGGCGAGCTCGCGGCCACCTTGCTCGGCCACCTTGCCGGCCACGAACACGTGGACGAAGTCGGGCTTGATGTACTGCAGGATCCGCGTGTAGTGCGTGATCAGCAGCACGCCGCGATCGCCCTGGTCGCTGAAGCGGTTGACTCCTTCGGACACCACGCGCAGGGCGTCGATGTCCAGGCCGGAGTCCGTCTCGTCGAGCACGGCGAACTTGGGGTTCAGCAGCTCGAGCTGGGCGATCTCGTGGCGCTTCTTCTCACCGCCGGAGAATCCCTCGTTCACGCTGCGCTGGGCGAACTCCTTGTCCAGGGTGACCCGCTCGAGCGCGGAGTTGACGTCCTTGATCCAGGTGCGCAGCTTGGGAGCCTCACCGTCGATCGCGGTCTTGGCGGTGCGCAGGAAGTTCGCGACCGAGACGCCCGGAACCTCCACGGGGTACTGCATCGCGAGAAAGAGGCCGGCGCGAGCGCGCTGGTCGACCGTCATGTCGAGGATGTCCTGGCCGTCCAGAGTGATCGATCCGCTCGTGACGGTGTACTTGGGGTGACCCGCGATCGTGTAGGCGAGAGTCGACTTGCCGGACCCGTTCGGGCCCATGATCGCGTGCACCTCACCGGACTTGATGGTGAGGTTGACGCCCTTGAGGATCTCCTTGTCGCCGTCTTCGGTCTTGACCGAGACGAACAGATCCTTGATGTCGAGAGTTGCCATGGGAGGTGCTCCTGGTGTGGAAAGTCGGGGATTCAGACGTCGACGAGGACGGTGTCGTCCTCGACGCGGGTCGGGTAGGTGGCGACCGGCTCGATGGCCGGGAGGTTGAGCGGCTTGCCGGTGCGGACGTCGAACATCGAGCCGTGCAGCCAGCACTCGATCTCGCAGCCGCCGTCGCCGACCGTGACGTCGCCTTCGGACAGCGGCACCGCCGCGTGCGAGCACTCGTCGCGCAGGGCGTAGACGCCGCCGGCGTCGCGGACCAGAGCGATCTCGATGCCGTCGACGGTGACCGCGAGGACACCGCCGACGGGGACGTCAGCGAGCGCCGCAGCCTGGTGGAAGGTCATGCGGGAGCCGCCAAGCGACCGATGTGCTCGGCCAGCTCATCCTCGATCGCCGCGACGAGCCGCTCTTCGAGCTCTGGGACGCCGATGCGGCGGATGATGGCGTTGAAGAAGCCGTGCACGACGAGTCGGCGGGCTTCTTCCTCTGGAATGCCGCGACTCTGCAGGTAGAACAGGTGCTGATCGTCGAAGCGGCCGGTCGTGGACGCGTGTCCCGCGTCCTCGATGTCGCCGGTCTCGATCTCCAGGTTGGGCACCGAGTCAGCCTTGGCACCGTCGGTGAGCACGAGGTTGTCGTTGCTCTCGAAGGTCGTGATGCCCTGCGCCTCCTTGCGGATCAGGACGTTGCCGACCCACACGGTGTGGGCGCCCTGACCCTGCAACGCCCCCTTGTACGCGACGTTGCTCTGGGTGCGCGGTGCCGTGTGATCGATGAACTGACGGTGCTCGATGTGCTGACCCTCGTCGGCGAAGTAGACGCCGAACAGCTCGGCGCTGCCGCCGGGGCCGGCGTAGTCGACATTGACGTTGGTGCGCACCAGGTCGCCGCCGAGGCTGAACTCGAACATGCGCAGCGTGGCGTCACGCCCCACCCGCACGTTGTACTGGGCGGCGTGCACGGCGTCGTCGTGCCAGTCGTTGACGGTGACGATGTCGACCTGGGCGCCGTCGCCCACGATGACCGGCACGAACGCGTCGTAGATGGCACTGCCCACGTGGTCGACCACGATGGTCGCCTTGGCGTGGGTTCCGACCCGGATGGCCAGGTGGCCCCACACGGTCTGGTCGGCCGCAGAGCCGGACAGCGTGATCCGGATCGGGCGATCCAGCTCGGTGTTGGCCGGCACGTCCAGCAAGCTGGCGCCGCCAGCGTTGGCGACGGCGAGGGCGCCGAGTCGGTCGAACGGCGCTGAGACGTCGAGCGCCATGGCCTCATCGGTGCTGATCGTGGTCAGCGTGGCGCCGTCGGGAATCTCTTCCTTGCGGTCCAGACGCGCCGCAGACGGCGTTCCGTCGAGCAGGCCGCCGAGCCGCTTGAGCGGGGTGAAGCGCCAGATCTCCTCCATGCCGGTGGGCGTGGGGTGAGACTGCACGTCATAGGTCGGCTCGGGGTGCAGGTGGCTCTCGACATGTTCAAGCGCACCGTCGATCGCGCTGGACGAAGCCGGGACAGGCCTCGAACCAGTGTCGCTCAGTGAGGTGCTCAACCGACTGCCCCCTCCATCTGGAGCTCGATGAGGCGGTTCAGCTCGAGCGCGTACTCCATGGGCAGCTCGCGAGCGATCGGCTCGACGAAGCCACGGACGATCATCGCCATCGCCTCGTCCTCCTCCATGCCGCGTGACATGAAGTAGAAGAGCTGGTCGTCACTGAGCTTGGAGACCGTGGCCTCGTGGCCGAGCGTGACGTCGTCCTCGCGGACGTCCACGTACGGGTAGGTGTCGGAGCGGCTGATCTGGTCGACCAGCAGCGCATCGCACTTGACCGTGCTGGCCGAGCCCTCGGCACCCTCGAGCACCTGCAGCAGGCCGCGGTACGACGTGCGTCCGCCGTTGCGGGCCACCGACTTGCTCAGGATCGAGCTGGACGTGTTCGGGGCGGCGTGCACCATCTTGGCGCCGGCGTCCTGGTGCTGTCCGGCTCCGGCGAAGGCGATCGACAGCGTCTCGCCGCGGGCGTGCTCGCCCAGCAGGTAGACGGCCGGGTACTTCATGGTGACCTTGGAGCCGATGTTGCCGTCGACCCACTCCATCGTGGCGCCCTCGTCGCAGGTGGCGCGCTTGGTGACCAGGTTGTACACGTTGTTCGACCAGTTCTGGATCGTGGTGTACCGGACGCGGGCGCCCTTCTTCACGATGATCTCCACGACCGCGGAGTGCAGCGAGTCGCTGGAGTAGATCGGCGCCGTGCAGCCCTCGACGTAGTGCACGTAGGAGTCCTCGTCGGCGATGATCAGCGTGCGCTCGAACTGGCCCATGTTCTCGGTGTTGATGCGGAAGTACGCCTGCAGCGGGATGTCGACGTGGACACCCTTGGGCACGTAGATGAACGAGCCACCGGACCACACGGCGGAGTTCAGCGCGGAGAACTTGTTGTCGCCGACCGGGATGATGGTCGCGAAGTACTCGCGGAAGAGCTCGGGGTGCTCCTTGAGCGCGGTGTCGGTGTCGAGGAAGAGCACGCCCTGCTCCTCCAGGTCCTCACGGATCGAGTGGTAGACGACCTCGGACTCGTACTGGGCAGCGACACCGGAGACCAGGCGCTGCTTCTCGGCCTCGGGGATGCCGAGCCGGTCGTACGTGTTCTTGATGTCCTCGGGCAGGTCGTCCCACGTGGCCGCCTGCTTCTCGGTGGACCGGACGAAGTACTTGATGTTGTCGAAGTCGATGCCGCCGAGGTCCGAGCCCCAGGTGGGCATGGGCTTGCGGCCGAACAGCTTGAGCCCCTTCAGGCGCAGGTCGAGCATCCACTGCGGCTCGTCCTTGAGCGCGGAGATGTTGCGCACGACCTCTTCGCTGAGGCCGCGCTGGACCGTGGCGCCCGCGTCGGTCTTGTCGGACCAACCGAACTCGTAGCGGCCCACGTCCTTCAGGCCGGGATTGGCGTCCAGGACTGCGTTGGACTGCTCGTCGTGGCTTGTCGTGGTCATGACGTCGCCCTCTTTCGGTGGGTGTTGGGACTTGCAGGCAGGTGGGTCGTGCAGACGCCATCGCCGTGCGCGATGGTCGCCAGACGTTGGACGTGCGTGCCGAGCAGGCGCGAGAACATCTCGGCCTCGGCCTCGCACATCTCGGGGAACTCGGCGGCCACGTGGCCGACCGGGCAGTGGTGCTGGCACATCTGGGCGCCGGCAGGAGTGGAGCTGACCGAGGCGGCGTACCCCTCCTCGGTCAACGAGCTGGCGAGGACGCCGGCACGCTCGTCCGGCTCGACCTGGGCGAGCAACGGGCGCACCCGATCCTCCAGATCGGCCATGCGGTGCTGGGCGAACGCCGTGACGGCGTCGTCGCCGCCGGTCTGTCGCAGGAAGCGCAGGGCGTCCGCGGCGAGGTCGTCGTAGGAGTGCTGGAACTGGTCTCGTCCCGACGCGGTGATGGCGAAGATCTTGGCCGGACGACCGCGGCCGCGCTGGCCGTGGGCGCGTTGGTCGCGGGCCTCGACGACACCGCCGGCGATCAGGTGATCGAGATGGCGACGCACCGCGGCCGGCGTCACGTCGAGCTTCTCGGCCAGGTCGGCCGCCGTGGACGGACCGCTGAGAAGGATGATCTGGGTGACTCGCGTGCGCGTGGAGGAGTCGTCGACCGACATCCGCTCCTCGACCCGCATGTATTTCACAACACCATTGTGCCGTTAATGATTCCTCGCTTTCAACGAAGGAAACCCTTACCCGGGACCGACGGCCCCGGCTGGCAGGACGGCTGCGTCCGCCGCACGGGTGCCGGCCTCCCACCCACGCGCATCCAGGCGGCGACGGCGGGACCCGGTGGTGACGTGCGGGAAGAGTCTGTCGAACTCATCCTCGATGGCTTCGGACTGACGCTGCAGCACGGGCACCAGGTCGGTGCCGTAGGTGGCGGTGGCGGCAGCGGAGGAGTCGGTCAGTCGCTCGCCGATGCGCACGGCATAGGCGCTGAGGAACGACTTGCGAAACGACGATGAGCGGTCCTCCGCATGGGAGTCCCGGCCGGCCCGCGTCATGGCGCGGGTGGCCTGCACCAGCGTGGAGGTGAACAACATCTCCACCTGCGCGAGGTGGGTGGGGACGCCGACGAGCGTCACACAGGCCGCGAAGTCGTTCCAGACAGCGCGGACCCGGTTGGCCCGAGCGATCGCGTCGAGCAGGGACGCCTTCTCCAGGCCGTACGGGTGGTGGATGAGCACCCGGGTGCCGAGGACCTCGATGGACTCACCTGCCTCGTCGGTCAGCAGCGCCTCGTCGATCGCGTGTCGGGTCATGAGGTCCTGGGCCTTGGCGGTGAAGGCCTCAGCCTCGGCCGCGAAGTCCGTCGACTCGGCCTTCGCGAGGAGCGCACGGACCTTGGTCAGGATCTTGGCCTGCTGGCCATCTCGGTGACGTCTGCTCGGCGCCGGCTGTCGTGCCTGACCCCAGCGCGACGGCGGGGGCGCCAGGAGCTGCGATCGCGGCAGCCGTTGCAGCAGCGCGAGGACGGCCAGCGCGGCGGTCCATTGCGCGCTGTCGGCGCGTCCGCCACCGGCGAGCAGTCCGTCCGTGCCGCCCGGTTGGTCGTGCCGGGACGCGAGCTCACGGAGCTGGTCGGCCCACTCCCTCGGCGCGCGGTCCACGGCGCGGCCGTGCTCGGCATCGAGGAGGATCGCTCGGGCGATCCACCTGCCGCCCGCGGACGAGGTTCGACGACGGGTGACATGTTCGAGCTCGAGGGGCTGCCAGCCGTGCTCCCAGGTCGAGGCGATCCGCGCCAGCACCTCCTCGATCACGATCGTGACCGGGTCGAGGTGCGGTGACGACGCGTGCGCACTGATCTCGTTGAGCTGGGCGATCCTGGGCGCGGCCGCACGCTGCGACACGGTCGCGTACCGCGTCGCCATCTCGATCAGCGAGATGATCTCGGCCCTGGTCAGCGGTACGGGCCTCTGGGGCCGTGCTCGTCGCTGTGCTTCACGCCGCCGCTGCCTGCTGCTCGTTCCCATGCAGGGATCCTTGCAACCACCCCTGACATCCCCCGTGCCGGTGTCCACAGCCCTAGGCTGGCGCCATGGCGAACGACGCGGTGCAGATCGAGGCCGGCGGGCGGTCGGTGCGGGTCTCGAGCCCAGATCGGGTGATCTTCGAGGCCACCGACTTCTCCGGTCAGGTCACCAAGCAGATGGTGGCCCAGTACTACGCGGACGTCGCCGAGGGCATCATGCGCGCGCTCCGGGACCGGCCGGTGACCCTCGAGCGGTGGCCCAAGGGCGTCCGCCCGGACATGGAGCTGTCCACGCGCCAGGACGGCAGGGGCGATGCGTTCTACCAGAAGCGGATGATGCGCGGGGCCCCGGCGTTCGTCGAGTCGGCGC
>JBBSRN010000096.1:0-9068 GCA_038242985.1 Propionibacteriales bacterium
AGGCACTCACGCACGTCACCACCATCGAGGACGTCGGCGGACCGGCGCAACATCTCGCTGGCTGATCCCGGTGGCTTCATTCATCTAGTATAGTCGAACAGGTGTTCGAATGCAAGCGATTGGCGAGGGTCCTTCAGCATCGCGCGACGGCTGGGGTGCTCGCACGTAGGCTCTCGGCATGACCGTCCGTCGCGTGCAGGGCAGTGAAGTCGAGTACGGCATCACGGTGCAGGGCCAGCCCCATGCCAATCCGATGGTGGCCTCGACCCACGTCGTCAACTCCTACGCCGCTGCCCACGGCCTCACGCGGCGGGCCCGCTGGGATTTCGAGGAGGAGAGCCCGCTGCGGGACGCCCGCGGGTTCGATCTCAGCCGCGAGGCCGCTGATCCCACCCAGCTGACCGACGAGGACCTCGGACTCGCCAACATCATCCTCACCAACGGGGCGCGGCTCTACGTCGATCACGCCCATCCGGAGTACTCCAGCCCCGAGGTCACCACGCCGTTGGACGTGGTGCGCTGGGAGAAGGCCGGCGAGGACGTCATGCGGTCGGGCGCCGAGCTGGCCGGTCAGATGCCGGGCGCCCAACCGTTGGTCCTGTACAAGAACAACATCGACAACAAGGGCGCCTCGTACGGGTCCCACGAGAACTACCTGATGCAGCGGAAGGTCCCGTTCGAGCACATCGTCGAGCACCTGACCCCGTTCTTCTGCTCTCGACAGGTGTTCACCGGGGCGGGGCGGGTCGGACAGAAGCAGGACGGCAGTGTCCACGCCTTCCAGATCAGCCAGCGGGCGGACTACTTCGAGGTCGGCGTCGGCCTCGAGACCACGCTGAAGCGGCCCATCATCAACACCCGCGACGAGCCCCACGCCGATCCGAAGAAGTACCGGCGCCTGCACGTCATCATCGGCGACGCCAACTGCTCGGAGACCGCGATCCTGCTCAAGCACGGGACCACGTCGCTGGTGCTGGCGATGATCGAGGCGGGCTTCCTCACCCGGGGGCGGGCGCTGGCCAAGCCGATCCCCGCGCTGCACGCCATCTCCTACGATCCGACGTTGCGTCAGACCGTCGAGCTCGACGACGGCACCACCGTCACCGCCCTGGAGATCCAGTCCTACTACCTGGACGCGGCGCGCGAGTTCGTGGCGCAGGAGGGCTCCGATCCCGAGACCGATCAGGTGCTCGCGCTGTGGGAGTCCACCCTCACCCGCCTCGCGCAGGACCCCATGCTGTGCGTCGACGAGCTGGACTGGGTGGCCAAGCTCGCGCTGCTGGAGCGCTACCGCGAACGCGACGGCCTGGCCTGGGACCACGCGAAGCTGCACCTGGTCGATCTGCAGTACCACGACATCCGGCTGCACAAGGGCCTGTTCCACCAGCTCGTGCGCACCGGCCGCATGAAGCGCCTCCTCACCGATGACGAGGTGCACGCCGCCGTCACCGAACCGCCGCACGACACGCGCGCCTACTTCCGCGGCAAGTGCCTGGCCCACTTCGCGCCCGACATCGCCGCCGCCTCCTGGGACTCCGTCATCTTCGACCTGCCCGGGCAGGACTCGTTGCAGCGCGTCGCGACCATGGAGCCACTGCGCGGCACGGCGGACATGGTCGGCCACCTGTTCGAGTCCACCACGTCCGTCACCGAGTTCTTCCGGACCATCACCGCGTAGGCTGGCAGCATGTCCGAGCAGCAGCACAAGAGCACCCGCAAGTCCAACGAGTCCGAGCAGGAGCCCGAGACCCCGCCGGTCGAGACCGCAGGTTCGGACTCGGCGTCGAAGGCCAAGCTGGACGACGACGTGGACTCGATCCTGGACGAGATCGACGACGTCCTGGAGGAGAACGCCGAGGAGTTCGTGCGCAGCTTCGTGCAGAAGGGCGGCCAATGAGCCAGCCCGGTCCGCTGCCCGCAGGCACTCGCCTGTCCGGCCAGTCATCATTCGCGGACTACCTGGCCACCCAGTCCCCGGACCTGATGCCGGGCGCGGCGCAGAAGATGGGGGGTGCCCTGTCCAACGGCAGTGGTGCCGACCTGGCGCCGCACGGCACCACCATCGTGGCAGCCACGTTCGACGGGGGAGTGGTGATGGCCGGCGACCGCCGCGCGACGATGGGCAACATCATCGCGCAGCGCGACATCCAGAAGGTCTTCCCGGCCGATGAGTACTCGGTCACCGGCATCGCCGGCACCGCCGGCCTGGCCATCGAGCTGGTCCGGCTGTTCCAGGTCGAGCTGGAGCACTACGAGAAGATCGAGGGCACCATGCTGTCGGCCGACGGCAAGGCGAACCGCCTGGCCGCGCTGATCCGCGGCAACCTGGGGCTGGCCATGCAGGGCCTCGCCGTCGTACCGCTGTTCGCAGCCTTCGACCGCGAGGTGCAGAAGGGCCGCATCTTCTCCTACGACGTCACCGGCGGTCGCTACGAGGAGCAGGACTTCCACGCCGTCGGCTCGGGGTCGATGTTCGCCCGAGGCTCGTTGAAGAAGCTGTACAGCCCGAACCTGACCGAGGGCGACTGCGTCACCGCAGCGGTCCAGGCCCTCTACGATGCCGCCGACGACGACTCGGCCACCGGCGGACCGGATCTGACCCGCCGCATCTTCCCGGTCATCTACTCGGTGACCACCGACGGCTACCGCCGCCTCGACGACGCCGAGGTCGGCGCCATCGCCGACGACGTCATCGGGGCTCGCATGGATCGCCCCAACGGCCCCGCCGCACCCCTGAACTGAGCACCCGGACCGGAGCACGAGGACCCCATGACCCAACCGTTCTACGTCTCACCTGAACAGGTGATGAAGGACCGCGCCGACTTCGCCCGCAAGGGCATCTCGCGCGGTCGCAGCGTCGTCGTGCTGCAGTACGCCGACGGCATCGCCTTCGTCGCGGAGAACCCCTCCCAGGCGTTGCACAAGGTCAGCGAGATCTACGACCGCATCGGTTTCGCCGCAGTCGGTCGCTACAACGAGTTCGAGAACCTGCGCATCGCCGGAGTGCGGCTCGCCGACATGAAGGGCTACTCCTACGACCGCCGCGACGTCACCGCACGCGCGCTGGCCAACGCCTACGCCCAGACCCTCGGCGCCATCTTCAGCTCCGCCGCCGAGAAGCCCTACGAGGTCGAGCTGTTCGTCGGCGAGGTCGCCGACGATGCCGAGCACGACCAGATCTACCGGCTCACCTACGACGGCTCCGCCGCCGACGTCAACGGGTACGGCGTGATGGGCGGACAGAACGAGCAGGTGCAGACCTACCTGACCGATCACTACCAGCCGGGCCTGGACCTGGACGGCGTGATCGGTCTGGCCACTGCCGCACTGGGCCACGACACCGAGCAGCCGCGCGTCCTGACCGCCGCATCGCTCGAGGTCGGCATCCTCACGCGGGCTCGTCCACAGCCGCGCAAGTTCCGCAGGCTCGCCGACACCGACGTCGCCGCCGCGCTCGGTACCTGAGCCGGTACTAGGCTGGTCACATGGACCGGCGGATCTTCGGCATCGAGAACGAGTACGGCGTGACCTGCTCGTTCAAGGGCCAGCGCAGGCTGTCACCCGATGAGGTGGCCCGCTACCTGTTCCGGCGGGTGGTGTCCTGGGGACGCAGCAGCAACGTGTTCCTGCGCAACGGCGCTCGCCTGTACCTGGACGTCGGCAGCCATCCGGAGTACGCCACGCCGGAGTGCGACGACCTGGTCGATCTCGTCACGCACGATCGTGCGGGCGAACGGATCCTCGAGGCCCTGATGATCGACGCGCAGCAGCGACTCGCCGACGATGGCGTCGAGGGCGACATCTACCTGTTCAAGAACAACACCGACTCAGCGGGCAACTCCTACGGCTGCCACGAGAACTACCTGGTCGGCCGCGGCGGGGACTTCAGCCGGTTGGCCGACGTGCTGATCCCGTTCCTGGTCTCGCGGCAGATCATCTGCGGCGCGGGCAAGATCCAGCAGACCCCGCGCGGCACCGTGTTCTCGGTCAGCCAGCGCGCCGAGCACATCTGGGAGGGCGTCTCCAGCGCCACCACGCGGTCTCGACCGATCATCAACACCCGCGACGAGCCGCACGCCGACGCCGAGCGCTTCCGGCGCCTTCACGTCATCGTGGGCGACTCCAACATGAGCGAGACGACCACGCTGCTCAAGGTCGCCACCACCGATCTGGTGCTGCGCATGATCGAGGCCGGCGTCCCGATGCGCGACATGACCCTCGACAACCCGATCCGGGCCATTCGCGAGATCTCGAACGACATGACCGGCCAGCGCAAGGTCCAGCTCGCCAACGGTCGCGAGCTGTCCGCCCTGGAGATCCAGGCCGAGTACTTCTCCAAGGCCGCCGAGTTCGTCGACCGCCATGGCCTGCACACGCCCACCATCACCCGGGCCCTCGACCTGTGGGAACGCACGTTGAAGGCCGTGGAGTCCGAGGACCTGTCCCTCGTCGAGCGCGAGATCGACTGGGTCATCAAGTACAAGCTGCTGGATCGTTACCGCACGACCCACGACATGAGCTGGGCCGATCCGCGCATCGCCCAGCTCGATCTGGCCTATCACGACATCCGCCGTGATCGCGGGCTGTTCTACCTGCTCGAGCGCAAGGGCGCCGTGGCCCGGGTCACCCGAGACCTCGACGTGTTCACGGCCAAGTCGATCCCGCCGCAGACCACCCGGGCCCGGCTGCGCGGCGACTTCATCAAGCGCGCCCAGGAACGCCGGCGCGACTTCACCGTCGACTGGGTGCACCTGAAGCTCAACGACCAGGCGCAGCGCACCGTCTTGTGCAAGGACCCGTTCCGCTCTCACGACGACCGGGTGCAGCGCCTCATCGACGGCATGTAGGGGTTGTCGACCCCGGCTACGCTGGCGACGTTCTTGCGTCCACCACGAAGGTCCTGTCTGTGAACCGCATCGTCGTCACGCTCCTGTCCGCCGTGCTGCTCCTGTCAGCGTGCGGGAACGATGATGCGAGCACCAGCAAGGGGTTCGACGCCATCAAGGTGTCCAAGGACGCCACGCCCAAGGTCACCGTCTCCAAGGGCTTCACCACCTCCAGCACCGAGACCAAGGTCATCGAGAAGGGCGGCGGTGACGCGGTCAAGGCCGGCGACACCGTGAAGGTCAACTACCTCGCCGTCAACGGGCGCACCGGCAAGCAGTTCGACAGCTCCTACGCGGCCGGGGAGCCGGCCACCTTCACCCTGGACAAGACCAGCATCCTGCCCGGCTTCATCAAGGCGCTCGACCGGCAGAAGATCGGCTCGCGCGTGCTGGTGGCGGTCTCCCCGAAGGACGGATTCGGTCAGGCCCGCGCCGAGCTGGACATCAAGGCCGGCGACACCATGGTCTTCTTGTTCGACCTGGTGTCCAAGGTCCCCACCGAGGTGACCGGCAAGTCCGCCAAGCTGCCGGCCGACGTCCCGAAGATCACGCTGGACGGCGACGATCATCCGTCGGGCTTCACCAAGGACAAGAACACCCTGGACGAGCCGACCAAGCAGAGCCTCGACGTGGTGATCCAGGGCGATGGCCCCACCATCGAGGACGGACAGAGCGTCGTCACGCAGTACGTCGGCCAGATCTACCCCGACGGCAAGGTCTTCGACTCCTCCTGGGCACGCAAGGCGCCGGCGACCGTGTCGATGACCGAGGGTGCTGCGATCACGTGCTGGACCGACCAGCTGGTGGGCCAGAAGATCGGCAGTCGGGTCGTCGTGGTGTGCCCGCCGGACACCGCCTACGGCAAGAAGGGACGCGAGCCGAGCATCAAGGGCAACGACACGCTGGTGTTCGCGATCGACTTGCTCGACGCTTCCTGACATATTCACCTCATGGCTGCCCGCAAGACCGAGAGGTTGATGAACCTCATCTTCTTGTTGCTGGTGAGCCGTCAGTTCCTCACCAAGGCCCAGATCCGCCAGTCCATCGGTGACTACCGCGAAGCCACCACGGCTGCGGCGTTCGACCGGATGTTCGAGCGCGACAAGGAAGACCTGCGCGAGCTGGGCATCCACGTCGAGATCGGTTCGCACGATCCGTTCTTCGGCGACGAGCAGGGCTATCGCATCCCGCGGGACACCGCCGAGCTGCCCGATCTCGAGCTGACCCGGGAGGAGGCAGCCGTCGTCGGCCTGGCCACCCAGGTGTGGGAGCACGCCGGCCTGGCCACGGAGTCGACCACGGCGCTGGTCAAGCTGAAGTCCATCGGGGTCGACGTGGACACCAGCGTCCTGCGCATGGCCGAACCGCGACTGTCCACCGACGAACCGGCGTTCGACGCGATGTGGGATGCCGCCACCCGTCGGGTGCCGATCGCCTTCGTGTACGCCCGTCCCGGGCAGGAGTCCATGCAGCGCCACCTGCAGCCGTGGGGCATCGTGTCGTGGCGCGACCGCTGGTACGTCGGCGGGCTCGACCTCGATCGGCAGGCTCCACGACTGTTCCGCGTCTCGCGGGTCGTCGGGGAGGTCGAACCGACCGGCCCGCCCGGAGCGTTCCAGATCCCCGAGGGCACCGACATGCGCCAGGTCGCCCGGTCGCTGTTCGAGCCGGAGTCCGCGCAGGTCGCCGTGGTGCTCCTGCGCAGGGGACGCGGTCAGTCGTTGCGCCGGGGCGCCGCACAGGTGCAGCGACGCGACGACGACTTCGACGAGGTCGAGCTCACCTTCCACTCACCCCACCAGCTCGCCGCCGAGATCGCGTCGTACGGGGCCGATGCCGTCGCGGTGTCGCCTCCTGAGGTGCGCCGCGCCGTCGTGGACCTGCTGCGTGCCGCCGTGACGGGAACGATCCGATGAGCCGCTCACAGAGCCAGGTCCTGCGGATGTTGGCGATGGTGCCGTACCTGCAGGGCAACGACGGCATCCCGGTCCACGACGTCGCCCGCGACTTCGGTGTCACGCCCAAGCAGATCCGCGACGATCTCAAGCTGCTGATGTACACCGGGGTGGGGGAGTACGCCGGTGAGCTGATCGACGTCGATCTCACTGCACTGGAGGACCACGGCGTCGTGCACATCCGCGACGCGGAGTTCATGTCGCGTCCGTTGCGGATCTCCGCGCAGGAGGGCGCGGCGCTGATCGTCGCCCTGCGCACGCTGCGGGCCTCGGCCACCGGCGAGGAGATCGTGGTCATCGACTCGGCCCTGGCCAAGCTCGAGTCCGCCATGGGCGACACGGTGCACGCCCCGGTCGACGTCGTCCTCGACCAGGAGGTCGATCCGGCGATCCACCACACCGTCGTGCGAGCACTGGCCGAGGGACGCCGGCTCACGATGACCTACGCCACCGAGACCCGCGACGAGCGCAGCGAACGCGAGGTGGATCCGCGCCGCGTGTTCACCGAACGCGGCAAGCTGTACCTCGAGGCGTGGTGCCTCACCGCCGAGGACCTCCGATTCTTCCGGCTCGACCGGGTCATCGCCGCGGAGATGACCTCCACCGCGGTCGAGGACCACGACGCCGCTCCGCGCGACGTGACCGGCGGCATGTTCACGGTGGGGGACCAGACGCCGTATGCGCTGGTCGAGCTGCACCCGGGCGCGCACTGGATGACCGAGTACTACCCGGTCGAGCTGGTCGAGCAGGACGACCGAGGTGTCTGGACGGCCAAGCTGTTCGGTGCCGACTGGGGCTGGCTGCGCCGGTTGGTGCTGCGCAACGCCGGATCGGTCACGGTGCTCGAACCGGCCGAGCTGCGTTCACAGGTGGTTGAGACCGCTCGCTCAGCACTGGACGCGTACGATGAAGTGGATCGGTCGGAGAAGCGAACGACGAGCGGAAGAGAGCACTCCCCATGAAAGGAATCGGCCCCACCGAGATCCTGGTGATCCTCGGCATCGTGGTGTTGCTGTTCGGCGGCAAGAAGCTGCCCGAGCTGGCGCGCGGCTCCGGCAAGGCGCTGCGCATCTTCAAGACCGAGGTCAAGGCTCTCGACGACGACGACGACGCGGATGCCGCAGACGATGGCAAGCCGGAGATCAAGGCCGCCACCCCTGACATCAACCGCGTAGACAGCCACCGCGCCGACAGCCACCGAGCAGACAACCACCGCGCCGATCCGGCCGAAAAGCCCGAACAGGCCTGAGCAGCGTGGTCGCGCTCCCGGACTCGAGTGCTGGCGCGGTCAGCGGCACCATGCCGCTCATGGACCACCTGCGTGAGCTGCGCAACCGCCTGACCAAGGCCATTGCGGTCATCGTCGTCGGCACGATCCTGGCGTGGATCTTCTACTCGCCCATCCTGAACTGGATGTCGAACCCGTACGACGCGATTCGCCCGCAGCTGGAGGCCAAGGGCATCAAGACCGACCTGGTGCTCACCGGGGTCGGTGGCGCCTTCACCTTCCAGCTCAAGATCTCGCTGATCGTCGGGCTGCTGCTGTCCAGCCCGCTGTGGCTGTGGCAGATCTGGGCCTTCGTGCTGCCCGCACTGCATCGCACCGAGCGGCGCTGGGCACTGCTGCTCACCGCCACCGGGGCACCGCTGTTCGTCGGCGGTGCGTACGTCGGCTATCTCGTGCTTCCCAAGGCGATTCTCGTGCTGATCGGCTTCGTGCCAGACGGTTGGGGGTCCCTGCTGACGGGAGCCGAATACCTGAACTTCGTCGTCCGCATGATGTTGGTCTTCGGCGTCGCCGCCGAGATCCCACTGGTGGTCACCATCTTGAACCGCCTGCACATCGTCAGCGCGAAGCAGCTCGCCGGGGCCCGCCCGTGGATCATCATCGGGATCTTCGTGTTCGCCGCGGTCGCGACGCCGACCACCGATCCGCTCACCATGTTGTTCCTCGCCGCCCCGATGACGATCCTGTACCTGCTCGCCGAGCTCATCGCGATCGTCACCGATCGCCGCCGCCGCAAGGCCACGCCCGATCTGGCCGATGACGAGCTGTCCTCGCTCGAGGACTGATGGTCCGGCACCCCCTAGGGTGCAGTCATGCGCTGCGCGATCGTGGTCAATCCCGCCTCGGGCAAGCGACGGGGGCGGCAGATCGGGGCGCAGGCCCACGAGCGCCTCGTCGCCGCCGGCCACCAGGCCCAGGTCATCCAGGGCGAGGACGCTG
>JBBSRN010000097.1:0-9056 GCA_038242985.1 Propionibacteriales bacterium
CGGCGAACAGCGCCGCCAGCAGGGTCCAGCCGGTGGCCTTGACCAGCAGCACCATGATGCTGGGCGTGACGAACGGCTCCCACAGGTCGTAGGCGAACTGTCCTTTGCGATACAGCTGGAACACGATGCCCGCCGCCATGGAGACCAGGACCACCGACGCGATGACGGTGTAGAGACGTTGGCGGGCCTTGGCCTTCGGGCCGGGTGCGTCGAACAGCACGGATGCGGGCATCAGGCGATCCTCCAACGACGTTCGAGCAGGGCGGCCGCAAGCGAGATGGCCTCCACGATGATGACGTAGCCAAGAGCGATGCCGAGGAAGATCCACCACAGCTGGGATCCGTTGTCATTGAGAAGCGCCTTCGCCAGGCCCGTCGCCTCGGCCATGCCGAAGATCGAGCACAACGAGGTGTTCTTGGTGAGGGCGATCAGCACGTTGGCCAGCGGCGGGACGACGGCGCGAAACGACTGGGGAAGCACGATGTGGCGCATGGTCTGGGTGAAGGCGAGTCCCACCGAGCGTGCCGCCTCCGCCTGCCCGATCGGGATGGAGTTCACACCCGAACGCAGCGCCTCGCACACGAAGGTCGAGGTGTACATCGTGAGGGTGAGGATGTTCATCCAGAAGTAGCCGAGCTGGATGTCGAGCTTGGGGAAGCCGAACACGACCAGCAGCAGGAGAACCAGCAGCGGAGTGTTGCGAAAGATGGTGACGTAGGTCAGTGCCGCGCGGTTCAGGACGGGGATGGGGCCCACACGCATGGCCGCCAGGATGGTCCCGAAGACCAACGAGAGAACGCCGGCGACCACGAATAGCTGCAAGGTCACTGCGAAGGCCTTCAGCAGCTGGTCGAAGTTGTCGATCAGGACCTGCACTGGCGTGTCACCTTCCTTCGGTATTCAGGCTTTCGAGCTCAGGTACGAGGAACGACGTTCACGTGGTCGGGGCCACCGACAGATGGCCCCGACCACGCTCGGATCAGGAGCAGGAATCCATGGCCGGCGGCTCCGGCGCATCGACCCCGGACTTGCCGAGGGTGGCCTCGAAGGCCTTGGCCCACGTGCCGTCGTCCTCGGCGGCCTTGATGCTGTCGGTCAGGAACTGGCACAGCTCGGGCTTGTCCTGGCTGTAGCCCATGCCGATGCGCTCCTCGGAGAACGGCTTGCCCACGACCTCGAGCTCGTCGGGGTTCTCTGCTGCGTAGCCGAGCAGGATCGATCCGTCGGTGGTCATCGAGTCGACCGCACCGTCGAGCACCTGATCGCGGCACTGCGAGTAGGTCTCGAAGCCACGCCCCTTGGCGCCCTTGTCCTCGACCTGCTGCAACGAGGTCGAACCGGTGACGGAGCAGACGTCCTTGCCCTTGATGTCGGCGACGCTCTTGATGTCGCTGCCCTTCTTGACCAGCAGCTGCTGACCGGTCACGAAGTACGGCCCGGCCTGTCCCACGACCTTGCGACGGTCGTCGGTGATCGAGTAGGAGGCGAAAACGAAGTCGACCGTGCCCTTCTCCAGGAAGGGCTCGCGGTTGTCCGAGATCGTCTCGACCCACTTGATCTTGTCGGCAGCGATACCGAGCTTCGCGGCCACGATCTTGGCCATCTCGACGTCGAACCCGGTGGGCTGGTCCTGTCCTGCCTTCTTGAAGCCGAGACCGGGCTGGTCGTACTTGACGCCGATCTTGACGGTGCCCGCATCAGCCAGCTCCTTCATGCGGGTGCCCTTGTCGAACGTGGACGAGGCGTCCTTCTCGACGTCGTTCTTGACGGGGTTGGCTTCTTCCTCGCCGGCGTTGCCGCAGGCTCCCAGTGTCAGGGCCACGGCGGCGGCGATGACGGCCAGTCTGGTGCTTTTCATGGTCGTTCCTCTCGGTCGTGCTGATGGGCTCGTGCTGGTGAATCGGGTGGGCGCTCAGTGCTTGAGGATCTTGCCCAGGAAGTCCTTGGCGCGATCGGACTGCGGGTTGGTGAAGAACTCCTCGGGGGTGTTCTCCTCCACGATCTGGCCATCGGCCATGAACACGACACGGTCGCCGGCGGTGCGGGCGAATCCCATCTCGTGGGTCACCACGATCATGGTCATGCCGCCCTTGGCCAGGTCGACCATCGTGTCGAGGACCTCGCTGATCATCTCGGGGTCGAGAGCCGACGTCGGTTCGTCGAACAACATGACCTTCGGCTCCATCGCGAGCGCCCGCGCGATGGCAACGCGCTGCTGCTGTCCGCCGGACAGCTGGGCCGGGTACTTGTCGGCCTGGGTGTCGATGCCCACACGCTCGAGCAGCTCGTGGGCCCGCTGGTCGGCATCGGACTTGCTGAGGCCGCGCACCTTGATCGGTCCGAGCGTCACGTTCTGCAGGATCGTCTTGTGGGCGAACAGGTTGAACGACTGGAAGACCATGCCGACGTCGGCGCGCAGCTGGGCGAGCTCCTTGCCCTCGGCGGCCAGGGGCTGCCCGTCGATGGCGATGTCGCCGGAGTCGATCGTCTCGAGCCGGTTGATGGCGCGGCACAACGTCGACTTGCCTGATCCGGACGGGCCGATGACGACCACGACCTCCCCAGGCGTGACTTCCAGCTCGATGTCCTTCAGCACGTGCAGGGAGCCGAAGTGCTTCTGGACCTGGTGCATGGACACCATGGGGGGAGCGTCAGGCATGCGCCTCAACCTAGCCCGAGCGGGCCACTCGATGTGAACCACGCCACGTCCGGAAATAGTCTGACACCAAAACGTAATCCGAGCTGAGAGGGTCGGGGGTGCCTGCCACGAGGCGAAGAGCCGGTCGGACCCGGCCACGTACCATGGACGGGCCATGACCAAGACCTACGAAGTGCGCACCTACGGCTGCCAGATGAACGTGCACGACAGCGAGCGGCTGTCGGGCCTGCTGGAGACCGCCGGCTACGAGCGGGCTGTCGATCAGACTCCTGACCTCGTCGTGTTCAACACCTGTGCCGTCCGCGAGAACGCCGACAACAAGCTGTACGGCAACCTCGGTCGCATCGCGTCGGTCAAGGAGAAGAACCCGGGCATGCAGATCGCCGTGGGCGGGTGCCTCGCGCAGAAGGATCGCGACACCATCACCCAGAAGGCGCCCTACGTCGACGTCGTCTTCGGCACCCACAACATCGGGTCGCTGCCGGTGCTGCTGGAGCGTGCTCGCATCGCCGAGGAGTCGCAGGTCGAGATCCTGGAGTCGCTGGACGTCTTCCCGTCCACGCTGCCCACCAAGCGCGACTCGGTGTTCGCCGCCTGGGTGTCCATCAGCGTCGGGTGCAACAACACCTGCACCTTCTGCATCGTCCCGGCGCTGCGCGGCAAGGAGAAGGACCGCCGCCCCGGCGACATCCTCGCCGAGATCGAGGCGCTGGTCGCCGACGGCGTCGTCGAGGTCACCCTGCTGGGCCAGAACGTCAACGCCTACGGCGTCGAGTTCGGCGACAAGCAGGCCTTCGCCAAGCTGCTCCGCGCGTGCGGCGAGATCGAGGGACTCGAGCGGGTGCGCTTCACCAGTCCGCACCCCAAGGACTTCACCGACGACGTCATCGCCGCGATGGCCGAGACGCCGAACGTGATGCCTCAGCTGCACATGCCGCTGCAGTCCGGCTCGGACCGCGTGCTCAAGGCGATGCGTCGCTCGTACCGCCAGAGCAAGTTCCTGGGCATCATCGACCGGGTGCGCGCGGCCATGCCCGACGCCGCGATCACCACCGACATCATCGTCGGCTTCCCCGGTGAGACCGAGGAGGACTTCGCCGAGACGATCAAGGTCGCGCGCCTGGCGAGATTCACCAGCGCGTTCACGTTCCAGTACTCCCAGCGCCCCGGCACCCCGGCCGCCGATCTGCCCGACCAGATCCCGAAGGCCGTGGTGCAGGAGCGGTACGAACGGCTGATCGAGGTCCTCGACGAGGTCGGGACGGCGCAGGCGCAGCTGCAGCTGGGTCGGACCGTCGAGCTGCTGGTGGCCGACCACGAGGGCAAGAAGGACGACGCCACCCAGCGCATGACGGGGCGGGCGCGCGACAACCGGCTCGTGCACTTCGTGCCCGGCGACCACCCGGTCCGCCCGGGCGACGTCGTCGAGGTCGTCATCACCCACGCCGCACCCCACCACCTGATCAGTGACGAGCCGCCGCTGTCGTACCGGCGCACCCCAGCCGGCGACGCCTGGGAGGGGCGTGCAGGGGTGACCCAGGTGGGCACTCCCGGCTCGACCTCGCTGGGCATGCCCACCCTCGGAGTCCCCGACCCGCTGCCCGAAGCGACTGCCTGCGCCATCTGACTCCTGCGACATCTGATCGCTGAGCGACCTGTCGCCGTTGCATCTCGCAACGTTGTGGGTGACAGTGAGTTCGAGCGGGTCGACCGGGCCCGCAGATCCTTTGGGGGGATTCATGCGCAAGACAGTTCTGTCTGCGGCAGCGACGATCTCGCTGGCCGTCGGCCTGCTCCCAGCAGCTGCGGGAGCAGCGACGAGCACCACACAGAAGTCGCCGGACACGACCATCGACTGGGGCACCTGTGCCAGTGCCGGGCTCGCCGCCCGCGGCGCGGAGTGCGCCAAGGTCGCCGTCCCGCTGGACCACGACAAGCCGAACGGCAAGACCATCAAGATCGCGATCTCGCGGATCAAGCACACCGTGCCCGACGAGCAGTACCAGGGCGTCATGCTGGTCAACCCCGGCGGGCCCGGCGGCTCGGGCCTGACCCTCTCGGTGCTGGGCGGGTACGTGCCCAAGGACGCCGGGAAGGCCTATGACTGGATCGGTTTCGATCCGCGTGGTGTCGGCTCCAGCGAGCCGCAGGTCACCTGCGATCCCAACTACCCCGGCGCGGGGTACGACCGGCCGTCGTACGTGCCGACCACCCGCAAGATCAAGAAGTCGTGGATGAAGATCACCCACGCCTACACCGACGACTGCAAGGCCAACAACGGCAAGATCCTCGACAACCTGAAGACGACCGACAACGCGAAGGACATGAACAGCCTGCGCATCGCGCTCGGGGAGAAGCAGATCAACTTCTACGGCTTCTCGTACGGCACGTACCTCGGGCAGGTGTACAGCTCGATGTACCCGGGCAGGATCCGGCGCATGGTCTTCGACGGCACGGTCGACCCCACGAAGGTCTGGTACCAGGCCAACCTCGACCAGGACATCGCGTTCGACCGCAACATCAACATCTGGTTCGGGTGGATCGCCAAGCATGACGACGTCTACCACCTGGGCGCCACGAAGGCGAAGGTCCGCAAGGTCTGGTACGACACCCTGGCCGACCTGACCCGGGCTCCGCAGCGCGCGTCCGACGGCAAGATCGGCGGCAGCGAGTGGACCGATGCGTTCCTGTACGCCGGGTACTACCAGTCCACCTGGACCGATCTCGCCGACACGTTCTCGGGCTTCGTCAACAACGGTGACATCGATGCGGTCGAGTCGGCCTTCCTGGACGCCACCGGTTTCGGCGACGACAACGGCTACGCCGTCTACCTCGGCACCGAGTGCACCGACACCACGTGGCCCACCAAGTGGGCGAAGTGGGAGCGGGACAACTCGCGCACCTACGCCAAGGCGCCGTTCGAGACCTGGGGCAACGCGTGGTTCAACGAGCCGTGCCGCCACTGGCCCTCGGACTTCGGCAAGGCCAAGAAGATCAACGGCTACAAGGTGCCGAGCGTGCTGATGATCAACGAGACGCTCGATGCGGCCACGCCCTACCCCGGCAGCCTCGAGGTGCGCAGCCGCTACCCGGGCGCGCGCCTGATCGCGGTGCCCGGTGGCACCACGCACTCGAACTCGCTGAACGGCAACGCGTGCGTCGACGACCAGATCGCCGACTACCTGCTGACCGGGAAGAAGCCGTCCCGCAAGGCCGGCAACCGCGCCGACACCACGTGCGCGGCACTGCCGCAACCGGATCCCTCGGCGAGCGCGCAACGGAAGGCCGCACCCGACGCTGGGCTCCCGGCCGACGTGCGCCAGCAGATCCAGCAGGCCGCGGTCCGTCCGTAGCTCCACTCCTCGCCGCCCGATCAGCGAGCCCCTGGCTCATTGATCGGGCGGCGACCCATGTCGGCCAGCGGGATCTTCGCTGCTTCCGGGGTTCCCAACATCGCCGGCGCGCTGCCATGATGAATCTGCTCGACCGGTTGCCTCCGGACCGGTGGTTCCCTCACCGAAGGCGAGTCCCATGTCCTCCCTGACCAGTCAGATGATGCGGCGCAAGCCGGTGTCGCGCGCCGAGGACGGTGAGCCCGAGGGCGAGGGCGACCTCAAGCGCACCATCACGTTGTTCCAGCTGACGTTGTTCGGCATCGGTGCCACCGTCGGCACCGGTATCTTCATCGTCCTGACCCAGGCGGTGCCGGTCGCCGGTCCGGCCGTGATCTGGTCCTTCGTCATCGCCGGTGTCGTCGCGGGACTCACCGCGGTCTGCTACGCCGAGCTGGCCGGCGCCGTCCCGGTCAGTGGCTCCTCGTACTCCTACGCCTACGCGACCCTCGGTGAGGTCGTCGCGATGGGCGTGGCCGCCTGCCTGCTGCTGGAGTACGGCGTGTCCTCGGCCGCCGTCGCGGTCGGCTGGTCGCAGTACCTCAACGAGCTCTTCGACAACGTGCTGGGCGTCAGCATTCCCGATGCCCTGTCCAAGTCCCCTGAGAGCGGCGGCGTGGTGAATCTGCCGGCCATCGTGCTCGTCCTGCTCTGCGCCTCGTTGCTGATCCGCGGCGCCAGCGAGTCGGCGAAGGCCAACGCCATCATGGTGATGATCAAGCTCGGCGTGCTGGTCCTGTTCATCGTGGTCGGTCTGCAGGGCTGGAACAGCGACAACCTCGCCGACTTCGCGCCCTACGGCACCGCCGGGGTGTTCAGCGGCGCGGGGATCATCTTCTTCTCCTACATCGGGCTCGACGCCGTCTCAACGGCCGGTGACGAGGTCATCAACCCCCGTCGCAACCTGCCGCTCGCGATCATCTTCGCGCTGCTCACCGTCACCACGGTCTACATCCTGGTCGCGGTGGTGGCCGTCGCCGCGCAGCCGACCGCGGAGTTCGAGGGTCAGGACGCGGGCCTGGCGGCGATCCTCGCGAAGGTGACCGGCTCCACGTGGCCCTCGACGGTGCTCGCAGCGGGCGCCGTGATCTCGATCTTCAGCGTCACCCTGGTCACCCTCTACGGCCAGACCCGGATCCTGTTCGCCATGGGGCGCGACGGCATGTTGCCGAAGGCGTTCAAGAAGGTGAACCCGCGGACGTTGACCCCGGTCAACAACACGATCGTCGTCAGCGTGATCGTGAGCGTGCTCGCCGGCTTCCTGCCGATCGACTTCCTGGCCGAGATGACCAGCATCGGCACCTTGGTCGCATTCCTCACGGTCTCGATCGGCGTCATCATCTTGCGTCGCACCGATCCGGACCTGCCCCGATCGTTCAAGGTCCCCGGATACCCCGTCACCCCGATCCTGGCCATCATCGGCTGCGTCTGGATCATCCAGGATCTGCGGATCATCACGATCCAGGCCTTCGCGGTCTGGTTGGCGGTGGTGATGGTCTGGTACTTCACGTACGGCATCCGACACTCGCGACTGCGCGAGCAGCCGGCAGGGGACACCTCGTGACCCTGCTGGTGGCCGTCGGGTCGGGCAGCGCGAACGACGGGGCGGTCCCACTGGCCGTGACCTTGTCCCGTCGCGAGTCGGGCCCGCCCGAGCCGCTCGTGCTGTGCTCGGTGGTGCCCACGCCGTGGGCTCCCGGACCGGCCAAGGTGGATGCGGAGTATCGCGACTTCCTGCGCGATCGGGCCCGACAGGCGTTGAGCCGGGCCCGCGCGTCGGTGCCTGACGGCATCGAGGTCCGCGAGGTCGTGACCGAAGCCGCTTCGGTGCCGACGGGCCTGATCGACCAGGCGAACACCAGCGACGCGCGCATGCTGGTGCTCGGATCGTCGAGCGCCGGCAGCATCGGCAGGATCGTCTTCGGCGGGGTGACGTCTCGGCTCCTGCACTCCTCGCCGGTTGCGCTGGCCGTGGCGCCCCGGGGGCATCGCGGCGGGGAGGACGTGCTGCTGAGCCGGGTGTCGGTGGCTTACTCCGGAGCCAGCGCGGATGACAACCTCGTGCTGGACGCGGCAGAAGTCGCACGCCGACGCGGGGCACCGCTGCGGCTGGTCTCGTTCGCCGTGCGCCCGCCGACCAGCGTGACCGCCGGGGTCGGGATGTCCTCGGAGGCGCAGGTCGTCGACGGCTGGATCCGCGACGTGTCCAGCTCCAAGCGCAAGCTGTTGGCCGACCTGCCCGAGGTGACCTCGGTGGTGGCGCGGGCCCACGACTGGTTCCACGCCTTCGATGCCGTGCCCTGGGAGGAGGGTGAGGTCCTCGTCGTCGGATCCAGCTCGCGCGGGCCGATCGCTCAGGTGTTCCTCGGCTCCAAGGCGGACCGGATCATGCGGCACTCCCCGGTGCCGGTGATCGTCGTCCCCCGATCGGGGCAGCGGCGATGGACTGCGGAGACGCCGTCACCCACGTGACCCCACTCCCCGGGAGCTGCAGGCTCGGGGACGGTGTCCCATGTCGGTCCGCCCCTCGTCGCCTTCGCTGTCCGACGGGTGGTGGCAGTGGTGGCAGGATGACGGCATGGCCATCCAGATCGCTCAGGAACCGCACGCCGACGAGGTGCTGAACGCTGATCCGTTCGCGCTCGTCGTCGGCATGATGCTCGACCAGCAGTACCCGATGGAGCACGCGTTCCGTGGTCCGGCGAAGGTGCTGGACCGGTTCGGCACCCTCGATCCGGCGGCCATCGCAGCCGCGGACCCCGAGGCATTCGTCGATCTGTGCACCACGCCGCCGGCGATCCACCGCTACGGCCGCTCGATGGCCGGGCGGCTGCAGGAGCTGGCGCGCCACGTGGTCGCGGAGTACGACGGCGACATCACCCGCCTGTGGTCCGAGGCCAGGAGCGGGGACGCCCTGTTCGCCCGGGTGAAGGCGCTGCCCGGGTTCGGAGAGCAGAAGGCCAAGATCTTCACCGCGCTGCTGGCCAAGCAGCTCGACGTCAAGC
>JBBSRN010000098.1:0-9031 GCA_038242985.1 Propionibacteriales bacterium
CGCGCTGTCCTCCTCCCCGAACACCAGACTGACCGGTCCGGCGAAGTCGGCCAGTGCCTGCGACGTGTCCGAGCGGGTGGCGATCGCGCGCGCCATCCAGGCGACCCCGGCGGGATCGGCCGCGGCGATCGTGCGCCGCAGATCCTCGACCAGCTCGGGCTGGTCGCGGTGGGCCGTGACGCCCAGTCCCTCATCAGCGCTGCCGGCGACGGGTTCGGTCGAGCGTTGCCGGTCGATGTCTCGTGCCGTCACCAGGCGCTCAGCCGGGACGTCGGGCTCGATGCGTCGGGTCGTGGTGCTGCCGAGGACGAGCGCGTCGAGCCGGTCCGGCGACGTCCTCGCCAGCTCGAGCGCGACATAGCCGCCGGTCGAGATGCCCAGAACGGTCGCGGTGTCGATGCCCAGCTCGTCCAGCACCGCCACGACGCCCTCCCCCACCGCCACCATCGACGGGACGACCGACGGCACCGCGCTGCGCCCGAGACCGGGCAGGTCGATCGTCACGACTCGCACCTGGTCGACCAGAAGCGGAACGAGCCGGGAGAACATCCCTGAGTCGAGCGGGAAGGCGTGCAGCAGCACCACCACGGGCCGCCGGCTCGCGGTGGCGCCATCGCTGATCCCGACATCTGCCCCGAGATCTGCCCCGTGGTCGACGCCGTGATCAACCCGGTGGAGGCGCACTCAGATCGTGGCGACGGAGCCGGAGTCGACCCGGTAGTTGGACCCGTTGACGAAGCTCGCGAGATCCGAGCACAGGAACGCCACCACGGCAGCGACCTCGCCCGGTTCGCCGCGCCGGCCCAGCTCCATGTAGGGCCGCTCCTCCTCGAGGAAGCTCTCGATGGCCTCGTCGACGTCGGTCCCGAGCTGCTTGGCGCGCTTGTCCATCATGGCGTCGGTCATCGGGGTGCTGATGAACGCCGGTGAGACGCAGTTGACCAGCAGGCCCTCCTTGGCGTAGCTCCGCGAGAGTCCCTTGGCGAAGGCCAGGACCCCCGCCTTCGCGGCGCAGTAGGGAAGCTCGTCGTCGTAGGGCTGCACCGCGTCCTCGGACGCGAGGTACACGATGCGTCCCCATCCACCGGAACGCAGCGCGGGCAGGAATGCCCGCGTCAGACGGATCGGTCCGAGCAGGTCGGTGGTGAGGGTGTCGACCCAGCCCGCGTCGTCGATCTCGTGGAACAGGCCCTGCGCGCCGGTCACGCCGGCCGACTGGACGAGGATGTCGATGTCCCCGACCGCCTCGGTGACGGCGTCACGCAGCTGGAAGATCGACTCGACCGAATCGACGTCGGCCGCGATCGCGTGCACCCGCGTCTTGGGCGCTTGGAGTCGTGCGGCCGCCTCGTCCAGAGAGTCCTGGTCCAGGTCGGAGAGGACGACAGTGGCCCCTTCGTCGAGAAGGACCTGGGCGGTGTTCCAACCGATGCCAGAATCCCCTCCCGTCACGAGAGCGGTGCGTCCGGAGATGCCGAGATCCACGATGTGCCTTCCTGTAGGGGTTGCTCACCTGATCACGTACCCCGCTGACGTGTTATGACACGTGCGTCGATCGGGCGCGCCCGACCGTCCGTGAGTCAGACCGTCGGAGGCGTCCAGGCGAGCTGGACGACCTCGATGCCCCGATCACGCGTGACGAGCTGGGCCCGGCCGGGTACGGCGGCCCTGGGGCGCGCCTTGCCGATCAATGCGCCCTCATCGGGTGAACCCGACAGCACCAGCCCGGGCTGCACCAGATCGCCGAGGGTCTGGATGACCGGGTCGAAGGTGGCGCGTGCGGCACCGCCGGAGCGGCGGGCCAGGATCAGGTGGAAGCCGATGTCACGCGCCTGGGCCAGCATGGGGACCAGCGGAGCCAGCGGCGACTGCCCCGAGCTGGGCGAGACCAGGTCGTAGTCATCGACCATCAGGTACGCGTCGGGTCCGCTCCACCACGAGCGGGACCGCAGCTGCTCAGGCGTGACGTCGGGCCCCGGCAGCCGCGTCTTCAGGAAGTCCGCGAGACCGGCCATGACGGACTCGATCTGCGCAGCGCCTGAGACGTACTCCAGCTGCATCTCGTCGGGCAGCTCGCCCAGCATGCTGCGCCGGTAGTCGACCAGGATGATCTTGGCTTCCTTCGGTCCGCGGCTGCGCATCAGCTCGCGCGCGTAAGCCCGCAGGAACGAGCTCTTGCCGGACTGCTGGTCGCCGTAGAGCAGCAGGTGCGGCTCGGCCTCGGGGTCCAGTGCCACCGGCTTCAGGTCCCGCTCGTCCACACCGATCAGCACGCGCTGGTCCGACTCGTCGATGCCGGCCAGCTCGCGCACCCGGTCCAGCTCGACCCGCGTGGGCAGCAGGCGCAGCTTCGGTCCGCCCCGACCCTGCCAGGAGTCACGCACCCGCGTGACCAGGTCAGCGACGCCGTCGCTGAGCGAGTCCGGCTCCGCCACGCCGTCCAGCCGCGGGAGGGCGGCGAGGAAGTGCAGCTTCGCCGGCACGATGCCCCGGCCCGGTCGGCCCGCCGGTACCAGCACGGCGGTCTTGCGATCGAACTCCGAGTCGGTCGGGTCGCCCAACCGCAGCTCGAGCCGCGAACCGAACAGATCGCGCATGGCGGCTCGGAAATCGGCCCAGCGCGATGCGGATGCGAGGACGTGCACGCCGTAGGTCAGGCCGCGCTGGGCCAGCACCTGCATCTGCTGCTCGAGCTCGTCGAAGTCCGAGCGCAGGGTTCCCCAGCCGTCGATGACGAGGAAGACGTCGCCGTAGCCGTCGTCGGCCTTGCCGTCTCGTCGCATCCGGCGATAGGTGTCCACCGAGTCGATCCCCTTCGCTCGCAGATAAGCCTCGCGGCGGTCGACGATGCCGCTGACCTCGGCGAAGATCCGGCTGACGACATCGGGTTCGGCACGGGTCGCCACACCCGAGACGTGCGGCAGCTCGGTGAGACCGGCGAAGGTGCCGCCGCCGAAGTCGAGCACGTAGAACTGCGTGTTGCGGGGTTCGTTGGACAGGGCCAGGCTCGTCACCACGGTGCGGAGCAGGGTGCTCTTGCCGCTGCGCGGCCCACCCACGATCGCCAGGTGGCCACCGGCGCCGGTCAGGTCGACCGTGAGCGTCTCGCGTCGTTGTTCGCGCGGACGATCCAGGGTGCCGATGGGGACGCGCAGTCCATCGCGCCAGCGCGAGGAGAGCAGCCCCAGACCGTCGACCTGCTCGAGGTCGGGCATCAGGATGTCGAGGGTGTCGGGCACGTCGAGCGGCGGCAACCAGACCCGGTGGGCCTGCCGGCCCTGGCCGACCATCGCACTCACGGCGACGTCGAGGACGGTGCTCGAGTCGACCACGGGGGTCGGAGCGACCTCGACATGGACCTCGACCGGATCGGTGTCCACCGGGGCCAGCACCTCGCCGATCGTGAACGGCAAGATGTTGCGCGCCGACGATCCCTCGGTCGGGCGCACCACGGCGCGGCGCGGCGGCGGCCCCGACACGTAGGCCGCCTTGAAACGGGTCATCTCCTGATCGGCCTTGAGGTAACCCAGGCCGGGGATCGACGGCAGCTCATAGGCATCGGGGACGCCGAGCACGGTGCGCGACTCCGAGGCCGAGAAGGTCCGCAGGCCGATGCGGTACGACAGGTGGCTCTCCAGCCCGCGCAACCGGCCCTCTTCGAGGCGTTGCGAGGCGAGCAGCAGGTGCAATCCCAGTGATCTGCCGAGGCGGCCGATCGCGACGAACAGATCGATGAACTCCGGCTTGGCGGCGAGCATCTCGGAGAACTCGTCGACCACGATGAACAGGCTCGGCAACGGGACGAGGTCCTCTCCCCCGGCGCGGGCCTTCTCGTAGTCGCGCACCGATGCATAGTTGCCGGCCGAACGCAGCAGCTCCTGGCGCCGCACCATCTCACCGGACAATGCGTCCTGCATGCGGTCGACGAGCGTGAGCTCGTTCTCCAGGTTGGTGATGACGGCCGACACGTGCGGCAGGTCCGAGAGGCCGGCGAAGGTCGCGCCGCCCTTGAAGTCGACCAGCACCATGTTGAGGTTCTCCGGCGAGTGCGTCAGCCCCAGGCCCAGCACGAGCGTGCGCAGCAGCTCGGACTTGCCCGAACCGGTGGCGCCGATGACCAGTCCGTGCGGGCCCATGCCCTGCTGCGCCGACTCCTTGATGTCCAGGAAGATCGGCGCGCCGTTGGCGCCTACGCCGATCGGCACCCGCAGCTGGTCGCGTGCTGGACGATCACGCCACCCGGCCTCGACGCTGAAGTCGTTGACGTCGCCCAGGCCGAGCAGATCGGTCAGGTCCGGCGTGCCGGTCAGCGCATCGTCGCCGCGCGCCTGGCCGTCGAGCTGGCCACCGAGCGGGGCGAGGCGGCGCGCGAATGCCTCCGCCTCATCAGCAGAGAGCTGGTCGGCAACGCCGCGCACCTCGTCGTGGTGCAGGCGCAGCGCCGACATGGTCACGCCCTCGCGGGCGGCCGTCAGCTGCATGCGCAGGCGGGTGTGGTCGTCCAGCTCGCCCCACCGCTCCGGCAGGTCGATGACGGTGACTCCGTGCACGCCTTCCTCGGGGATGACGTGATTGCCCGGCGGCAGGGTCACGCCGTCGAGCACCAGGACCAGGTGGGGTCCGGTCAACGGCTGGTCGCCGCCGAACCTCGGCCGGTCCGCGACGTCCTGCGGCAGCAGGCTGGCCAGCTCGTCCAGCGAGGTCGTGACCATCCGGCGCGGCCCGAGGGCGTCGTACTCGCGATCGCTGCGCACGTGCGGGAGCCACTTGACCCAGTCCCAGGCCTGCACGCCCTCATCATCGGACAGCACCGCGACGATGAGCTGGTCCGGAGCGTGGAAGGCAGCGGCCTCGCAGACCATGGCCCTGGCCAGGCCGCGCACGTGCGACTCGTCGCCGATCAGCTCGATCCGGCTGAACGCCGCCAGGTCGATCGCGGCCGGCAGGTGTGGCTGGGCGCGGTGCACGGCGAGCAACCGGTGCAGCGCCGACGCGCAGACCGGATCGACCTGCTCGATCGGTGCCGACGCCGGAGGGTTCAGCTCGACCGCGAGTGGCTGGGTCGAGGTGCCGTAGCGGACATGCAACCGGTCGACGTCGTCGCTGCCGCGTTCCCACACCCGCGCGCCCTGCTCGGCGAAGGTCGCCAGCACGACCGGGGACGGGTGGATCCACGCCAGACCCTCGCGCTGGGCCTCGGCCACCTGTCGCACCTGCCCGCGGACGGTCGACAGGTACTGCAGGTACTCCCGACGCGTGCCGGTGACCTGGGTACGACGCTGCTTCAGCTGGCGTTCGACCTGCACCGCGACGAAGCCGAGCGTGGCCACCAGGAACATGCCGGCGGCGATGAAGCCACGAGCACCAGAACCGCTCGAGGCGACGAACACGATGGACCCGACGCTGCCGAGCATCGGCAGCGCCATCATCAGGACGCCGCCGAGCCCCTCGTTGGGAGCCAGCTCCGGTGGAGACTGCAGGTCGATGGCACCCTCGGGCAGGGTCGGCCGTTCGACCCCGGTCCCGCGTCCGATGGTGATCGACACCAGCGCCTCCGCTCATCAGTTCGTGCCGTGGGCGTCCGGTCGCCGCACGATGCGGGATGAGTCTAGGAGCCGCAACGACAGCCGTCGATGCGACCACCCCTGTCATTCCGGCATGATGGATACACCGCGACTCGAAGGGGGGACCTGATGACGGAGAACATCGCGCCGGGACGGCCGGCGCCGACGACCGCGACGATGCGCGTCTCCGTCGTTGGTGATGAGCGCCGCATCGACGTGGCGGTGCCGATCTGGACCGAGGTCCACGAGCTCGCCGACCTCTACAGGAGCGAGACCGGCACCAGCGCTGTCGGACTGTTGACCGTGGGTGGTCGCCGCCTCGACGACGCCGCCTCCATGCACGACGCCGGCCTGCGCGACGGCAGCCTGCTGATCGCGGTGAAGAGTCCCGGGCGGCGGGCTCGATCCATGCCGGCCGAGCAGACCAGTGAGCTGTCGCTCGACGTCCTGCGCGCCGGGCTGAGCGGGGACAGCCGCCCGGATCCACCCCGTGCCGGTGAGATCCCGGCCGGCGGGGGACGTCGCGCTCTCCGCGACGAAGGACCTGACACCACCGCGCCACCGCACGCCACGACTCATCTCCCCCTGGCCGGCCTCCCTGCCGGTGTCGCGGTCCTGAGCGCTGGTGCGACCGTGACGGCGCTGATGGCCGGCACGTCGGTGCACTTCGGGACGGCCATCGGCCTGGTGCTGCTGGGCCTGCTGACCGCGATCGTCAGCCGCGGGACACGACCCGGTCATTCCCTGTGGCTCGCCACCGTCCCGCTGCATGCCGCCGGCGCAGCCGTCCTGGTGCTGCCGGACGGTTCCAGCACGTTGTTGACCGTCGGCGTGGCAGCGCTGGTGGCATCGGCCATCGCCGCCACGATGCGCACCAGCACACCGGACGTCGCCGACGACGAGCTGCTCACCTGGACGATCGGCGCTGGGATCATCGCCCTCATCGCTGCCGTCTGCCTGCTGGCTGGTTGGCCGTCAGCCACCTTCTACGCGTGCATCGTCACGGCATCGATCATCGGCGTGCGGGCCATCCCCTCTTATGCCGTGCGAGTGCCCGATCACGTCCTGCTCGACGTCGACCGTCTCGCCGTGACGGCCTGGACGGCCCGAGAGCGACCCCGCCGGTCCTTTCGCGGGGTGATCCGTCAGGACGATGTCACGTCGGTCGCCCGCCGGGGTTCAGAGCTGGTGGCCGTGGGAACGGTCGCGTGCTCGGTGGCTGTCGTGGCGGGGTCGTCGGCCCTGCTGCTCGCCGATCTGTCGCAGAGCCGCCGCATCGGGACCCTGCTGCTGTGTCTGGGCGCAGCGGCGGTCCTGGTGCTGGGTGGCCGCTCGCGTCGCGACCGCGTCACGCGCCGGCTGCAACGCGCAGCCGGCACCATCACCCTCGTCGCCACGACGGTGTGGTGGGTCGTCGATCTTGGCCCGCAGTGGCGGGTGCGGTTCATCGTCGCCAGCCTCATCCTTGGCGCCCTCAGCCTGGTGGCGGCCCGAGCCGCGAGCCGGGGCTGGACCTCGATGTGGTGGTCGCGTCGGGCCGAGGTGGCTGAGACACTCGCCGGAGTGTTGGTCTTCGGGTCGTTGACCTTGGCCACCGGGCTGTTCGACTGGATGCGCCTGCTCACGTCGCGTTGATCGAGACTGCTGGTCTCGATCTTGTTCGAGCGCACTGGCGCCGGACGCCACCGGCAACCAGCTGATCCAGTCGCTGATCCGCTCCATCGGCGGCAAGGACTACTGGGGAAGCCGCAAGGACTGGGGCTGGCCCGGTCTCCATGAAGGACATGCTCGAACGCGATGACTCCGGCTGGCCCGACACCAACCCCATGCTGACGACCAAGCAAGAGGTGTACGACACCTTCCCCGAATCGGTCTGGAAAGATCCGAACGCCAAACCCCGCCGCAGCTCCTCATCAGCCCCCGGCCGGAAGGGGGCCTCACGTAGGGCACGGCACATCGAAGCCCTGCACCTGTCTCACGAACTTTCTTGCATCGCTTCGGGACGGCGACACGAACTCGTACCATTTCGTGGCTCAGACCGACTAGTCATTGAAGACGCTATGGCACTAACCTAAGGCCCACCGACATCGCGATCCGGCCGTCAGGCCGGCCAGGAGGAATCGACATGAATCAGTTCTCAGCAGAAGGCGACGCGATCCGCAAGGGCGCTGAGCTGACTCGGGCCGCCCACGGCGACCTGTTCAAGGAAGTCGACGGGCTCCCGGCTCGCGTGGCTACCAAGGGATCATGGGAAGGCACCAGCGCCTCGTCGTTCACCGGCCTCATCGCAGCCTGGAACTCCGACAGTCGTCGCATCCTCGAAGCGCTCGAGACGTTCGAGTCCAACCTGCGTGGGGTCGACGTCAACTACACCAACGCCGACCAGGTCAACGCCGACGCCCTCAAGAAGATGAGCGCCGGCCTCACCGGCGCCTGACCCAACCCCTCGATTCCAGGAGAAAATCATGAACCGCATTGCAGCCGACTTCGGTGGTATGGATTCCATCGCCAGCGAGATCCAGTCAGCCGTCAGCCGCCTCGAGGGTCGCCTCGCGTCCTACGACCAGGACCTCGCCCCGCTCAAGGGCGCGTGGACCGGTGAGGCGTCCACCGCCTACCAGGCCGCGAAGAAGGAGTGGGAGTCCGCGATCAACGACCTCAAGGGCCTGCTGGCCAAGACCGGCATGACCGTCAACGACGCGAGCTCCAACTTCCGCGCCACTGAGAAGAAGAACGCCTCCGCATTCTGATGCAGATCTACAACGACGGCACGCAGCCCACCCCCACCGGCGGAAGCCGTGGGGGTGGACGCGTGCGCATCGACGACTTCGGCATCCTCATCGCGCTGGGCCACAACGTGAGTGAGCTGCGGTCGCACGCCAACACAGCCCGCAACCGGCTCGAGGGGGCCACCGGCTCAACCGACGCCTTCGGCAGCTATCCGGCGGGGCAGTCCTTCGCCAGCCATCACGACGCTGTGGCCAAGGTCATGTCGACCACGATGGACAGTGTCTCCACCGATATCGAGTCATTCGGCAGCAACATCGTCACCAGTGCCAAGAACTACCGCGACACCGACGACACTGCCGCGGGCTGCGCGCAAGCACTGCAATCGGTCCTCAGCTCCCCTGGCACGGTCGACGACGACTTCGACGCGGCACGCGGCGAGCAGGGCGATTCGTTGACCAACGTGCAGATGGACGCCAACGACGCCGAGGCGGCCGGCACCCAGGATCAGACCAGCCAGATGCTCGGCGGGGCGGAAGCGTCCACAGGCGAAGGCAGTGCTCAAGACGGTCCTGCCATCTACAGCCCGGCCGACACCGGACCAAAAACGGGCTGATGAAGACTGTTGCCCGCGTGGCGGCCGGGGTGGTCGCTGGAGCCCTGCTCGCAGTGAACACACCGATATCAGCCTCAGCCGCACCGCCGGATCAGTGGTGGACCGACATCTTCAAGCTCGACCA
>JBBSRN010000099.1:0-9020 GCA_038242985.1 Propionibacteriales bacterium
CGTGCTCCCCGACGACCTCGACGCACTCGCCACGGTGGTGCTGCCGCACCGCCTCGTCGCTCATCGCGGTGGTGCCGACGCCGAGGACATCGTCGCCGCGATCATCGCCCAGACGCCCGTGCCGGCCGAGGCCCCGCGCGGCGCTCGTCCGGCCTGATCCGATGCGCGCCCATCGATTTCGATCCGCGGCGCGCACCTTCGCCCTGACCCGGCGTGGAATCGGATTCCTGATCGCGGCCGTCGTCGTGTTCCTGCTCGCCGCGATCCTTTCTGCACCGGCCCTGCTGTACGCCACGGGTCTGCTCCTCGGGCTGGTGATCCTCGCTGCGGTCCACGTCGGCACCGGGCACTCGCGGGTCCGCATCGACCGCAGCATCTCACCGCCGATCGCCGATCCGGGCCAGGCGGTCCAGGCCCAGCTGGTGGTGACCAACACCTCCACGGTGCCGTGTCCGGAGGCTGCATGGACCGATCGGCTGCCCTCCGCGATGATCGGACGGGCGCACGGGGTGCTTCCGGCGCTCGGGCCCGCGCGCGCGCCTGACTCGAGCTTTTCGGCCACGTACGCGGTGTCGTCGTCGACTCGTGGCGCGCACACCGTGGGGCCGGTGCGGTTGCGGGTGATGGACCCGTTCGGGCTGGTGGAGCGCCACCGCGACATCGGTGGGTGCCACGTGCTGACGGTGCTGCCGCGACGTCACGAGCTGCCACCGATCCGTCCGAGCGGATCGGACGAGGACGGTGCCACCCGGCCCTCGCCGCACCAGGTCGGGCTCGGCGAGGACGATGTCATCGCTCGCTCGTACCTGCCCGGTGACGCCCTCAAGCGACTGCACTGGAAGGCCACCGCCCGAAGGGGCGAGCTGATGGTGCGCCAGGAGGAGCAGCAGATGAATCCCCGGGCGGCCGTCCTGATCGATCTTGATGCGTCGTCGCACGGCACGGAAAGGGACCGCAAGGGAATCTGGGACCACTCGCTCAGCCTCGAGTGGTCCGTCGCCGCCGGCGCGTCGATCATCAGCCACCTGGTCCGGGCCGGATTCATCGTGTTCGTCGGGTCGCCGGACGGATCCGTGGACGCCGAGCTGTCCGAGGGGCATGCGTCGGTGCGCGACGCCCTGATCTCGCTGGCGCACTGCGCGCCGGCCGAGCACGACCGCTGGCGGCTGCCGGCCGAGCCGGTCACCTTCGTGATCGCCGGCCGTCTCGACCTCGATCGCGCCGGGCAGTGGACGCGGGCGGTGTCGGCGGCCGGGTCGGTGCACGCGATGGTGGCGGCGACGACTCGTCCAGCCGCACTGGAGGTGCTGAAGGCGGCCGGGTGGCACGTCGTCACCCACACCCCGCAGTCCGACGTCTCCACCACCTGGAGCGATCTCGACCGGGCCCGGACCCGTGCCGCGGGCTGAGCAGGAGGCCCCCTCCGTGGCCTCGACCAGGGAACGCGGCGGCTTCGTCGAGATCTCCGTCGCGACCGGTGCGCTGCTGATCTCGCTGCTGGGCTATCGCACGGTCGTCGACGGGAGCGACTGGTTCGTCAGCACGGCCCTGGTCGCGCTGCTGGTCGCCACCGTCACGGTCACCCTGCGCCTGGTGGGCCTGAACCGCACGGTCACGCCGGTGGCGCTGGTGGCCGAGCTCGTCGTGCTGTCCTGGGTCTTCGTGCCCTCGACGCTGCTGATCATCGTCCCGACCACCGACACCATCGGCGGACTCGCTGACCTGATCGAGCGTGCCGGCCCCATCATCGCCCAGGAGCAGGCGCCGGTGGCGGCGTCGGCGTCGGTCGTGCTGGTGCTGGCGGCCTCGTTCGGAGCGCTGGTGATCGCGCTGGACCTGATGCTGCGGCTGCAACGTGGCGTTCTCGTGGCGGGCGTCCTGCTGCTCGCCGTGTTCATCGCACCCGGGCTGATCACCGGCACGTCGCCGTCGCCGTGGATCTTCGCACCGGTCGCGCTGCTGTGGTTGGTGCTGCTGCGCGGGCGCACCGCCGTCAACGGAGCCACCGGCACTGCACGGCAGGGCGCTGCGGTCGTCCTCGGTGCCGGCGCGCTGGCGACTGCGCTGGTGTTCCCGGTGGTGTCCCCGGACATCAGCTCGGTAGCGGCCTCGTGGGGCAACCCGCCCCCGCAGGTCTTCGGCCGCGGGATCAACCCCATCGTCGAGCTCGGCACGAACCTGCGCCGCAACACGCCGGTCACGGTGCTGAGCTACACCACCGGCCTGGACGATCCGCCCTATCTGAAGGTGGCGACCCTCCCGGACTTCACCGGGAAGACCTGGAAGCCGTCGGCCGAGTTCAACGATGGCCGCTTCGAGGGTGTGCTGTCGATATCGGACGATGTCGACGCCGTGGTCAAGTCCACCTCGATCGCCGTCCGTCGACTGCGTACCGATCTGCTGCCGGTGCCGTATCCCGTGGTCGCCGTTCGCGGCCTCGACGGCGGCTACCGGGTCGAACGCACCGGTCTGACCGTGGAGACGACGGGCGCCGGCGTGCAGGGGCAGACCTACACGGCGCAGAGCATCGACGTGCAGCCGACGGCCGACCAGCTCCGTGCGGCCGACCCCTCGGTGGCCCCGGACTTTCGCAAGTACGTGGAGCTCGGCCAGGCGCCGGCGATCATCGCCGACACCGCGCGCCGGGTCACCCAGGGTGCGGACACCGGCTACGACCGTGCACTGGCTCTGCAACGGTTCTTCCGGTCCGGTGACTTCGAGTACTCCGAGACCGCCCCTGTCGCGGAGGACTACGACGGCAACGGCCTCGCGGTGATCTCCCAGTTCCTGCAGCGCAAGGCTGGGTACTGCGTGCACTTCTCCTCGGCCATGGCAGTCATGGCCCGCACCCTGGACATCCCGTCGCGCGTGGCGGTCGGTTACGCGCCCGGGACACCGGACGGGTCGCGAGGCGGCGAGCGGCGCTACACCGTGCAGTCCAGTGACCTGCACGCATGGACCGAGCTGTACTTCGCGGGCACGGGGTGGGTGAAGTTCGATCCGACTCCGGGCATCGGGGAGAGCACGGCGTTCGCCGAGCAGGCGGCGGCCAACACCGGCGACGCCACCGGTCAGGAACCCGCACCCGACGCGGCGCAGCAGAACCAGCAGAACCCTCGCAGCCAGGAGGGGTCGGCAGCTGCCGTGGTCGCCGACGACTCGTCGACCGCGCCGCGCTCGGCCGCGGCCGTGCTCGTCGTGGCGTTGGTCGTCGTGCTGGCTCCCGGGCTGGTGCGCCGCGGGCGGCGGTCGTGGCGGATGCGGCGCGCGGAGTCGTCGCCCGAACCGGCCTGGCGCGAGATCGAGGACACCGCCCGTGATCTCGGGGTCGTCACATCTGCGGCTGACACGCCGCGCGGCCTGGCGCAGCGGCTGCACGCGCGACCGGGGGTGGACGAGGACTCGCTGCAGCGACTGCTCGAGATGGTCGAGATCAGCCGTTTCTCCCTGGCCGGGGCCACCGGTGTCTCGGCGACCGCGGACGCGCGCCGCATCGTCACGTCGCTGGACCGCGGTGCGGTGCGACCGACCCGGTGGCGCGCTGTGCTGCTGCCGCGATCCCTGGGGCCGCGAGGAGGTTGAGCGGTCGCGACCGACGAATCGGTCGCGAGCGACCCGGCGTCTCAGGGGAGCATGGGCGGGCCCGGGGGAGTGCCGTCGCCGAACGGACGTCCGCCGAGCGACTCGCGCCCGTGCGGTGCGCCCCACCCCGACGTGTCGGGCCCGACCGGCACGATCTGCGTCGGATTCAGGTCCTCGTGCACGACGTAGTAGTGGCGCTTGATCTGGTCGAAGTCGATCGTGTCGCCGAAGCCGGGGGTCTGGAACAGATCACGTGCGTAGCCCCACAGGGCCGGCATCTCGCTGAGCTTGTTGCGGTTGCACTTGAAGTGGCCGTGGTAGACCGCGTCGAACCGGGCCAGGGTGGTGAACAGGCGCACGTCGGCCTCGGTGATCTGCTCGCCCATCAGGAACCGGCGATCGGTCAGTCGCTCCTCGAGCCAGTCCATCGCCGTCCAGAGACGGTCGTAGGCGTCCTCGTAGGTCTCCTGCGAGCCGGCGAATCCGCACCGGTACACGCCGTTGTTCACCTCGGTGAACACCCGCTGCATGACGTCGTCCATCTCCTCTCGCACGTCGGCCGGCCACAGATCCGGAGCGCCCGCGCGGTGGTGCTCGGCCCACTCCGTGGAGAAGTCGTGGGTGATCCACGGGAAGTCGTTGGTGACGACCTCCCCGGACGCCACGTCGACGATGGCCGGCACCGTGATGCCACGGGGGTAGTCCGGGTAGCGCTTGAGGTAGGCCTCCTGGATGCGCTCGATGCCGAGCACCGGGTCGACGCCGCCGGGGTCCAGGTCGAACGTCCAGCTGCGCTGATCGTGCGTGGGGCCGCAGTAGCCGATCGACATGACCGCCTCCAGGCCGAGCAGGCGCCGCACGATGATCGCGCGGTTGGCCCAGGGGCACGCCCGAGCGACGACGAGCCGGTAGCGATCGGGCTCGACCGGCCAGCGAGGCGTGTCCGCATCGACCTCGGTGTCGGCCAGCACGATGCGGTCGGGAATGTAGGTCATGTCGCGGTCGAAGGTCTTGCCGTCGGTCACGTAGGAGCCGTGGGTGGAGTGGTCGGCGTCGGTCGTCATGCTGCTAGCGTAGGCACATCATGTGGAAGCGCACACTGCTCCTTCGCTGCCGCGTCGAGGTCCTGAACTCCTAGGTCGGACCCCTCGGCGCGGAGTTCGTCACGCACCGGCCAGCATGCCCCGGCCATGACGCACGACCGTCATGAGCCCAGACGAACACCCGAGGATCCTTCCATGCACACGTACCCGTCCACACCCCAGCAGCCCAGCGGCATGCCCGTCGATCGCTACGCACCCTTCGTGCCCGTCGACCTGCCGGACCGCACGTGGCCCGCCGCCACGATCACCCAGGCGCCGCGGTGGTGCGCTGTCGACCTCCGCGACGGCAACCAGGCCCTGATCGACCCGATGAGCACTCCACGCAAGCTGGCCATGTTCCAGCTCCTGGTGGGCATGGGCTACAAGGAGATCGAGGTCGGCTTCCCGAGCGCGAGCCAGACCGACTTCGACTTCGTGCGGCTGCTGATCGAGGGTGGACACATCCCCGACGACGTGGTCATCCAGGTGCTGACGCAGTGCCGCGAGTCGTTGATCGACCGCACCTTCGAGTCGCTGGTCGGGGCCAAGCAGGCCATCGTGCACTTCTACAACTCCACGTCGACCCTGCAGCGACGCGTGGTGTTCAACCTGGACCGGGACGGCATCACCGACATCGCCACGCAGGGAGCGCGGCTGTGCCTGAAGTACGCCGAGATCCACACCGCCGACACCGCGATCTCGTACGAGTACTCGCCGGAGTCCTACACCGGCACCGAGCTGGACTACGCGCTCGAGGTCTGCAGCCGGGTCATCGAGGTCATCGACCCGACACCGGACTGGCCGTTGATCATCAACCTGCCTGCCACCGTCGAGATGGCGGTGCCGAACATCTACGCCGACTCGATCGAGTGGATGCACCGCAACCTGCCGCGGCGCGACAGCATCGTGCTGTCGTTGCACCCGCACAACGACCGGGGCACCGGTGTCGCGGCCGCCGAGCTGGGCTACATGGCCGGTGCCGACCGCATCGAGGGCTGCCTGTTCGGCAACGGCGAGCGCACCGGAAACGTCTGCCTGGTGACGCTGGGGCTGAACATGTTCAGCCAGGGCGTCGACCCGCAGATCGACTTCCACGACATCGACGAGATCCGGCGCACCGTCGAGTACTGCAACGAGCTGCCGGTGCCCGAGCGCCATCCGTACGGCGGCGATCTGGTCTACACCGCGTTCAGCGGCTCGCACCAGGACGCCATCAAGAAGGGGCTCGAGGCACTTGCAGAGGCCGCGCAACGCGACGGCAGAGGAATTGAACAGCAGCCCTGGGCGGTTCCTTACCTGCCCATCGATCCAAAGGATGTCGGCCGCTCGTACGAGGCGGTGATCCGCGTCAACAGCCAGTCCGGCAAGGGCGGTGTCGCGTACATCCTGAAGAACGACCACCAGCTGGACCTGCCGCGCCGCCTGCAGATCGAGTTCAGCCAGGTCGTGCAGGCCCTGACCGAGGGCGAGGCCGGAGAGATCGAGCCGGCCGAGATCTGGTCGGCCTTCGAGCGTGAGTACCTCGACCGCACCGAGCCCTACGAGCTGACGTCGTTCAGCTCGACCACCTCGGTGGAGGGTCGTGACCAGCAGGTCGTCGATCTTGTCGTGCGGGGTGATCGCCGGTCCTTCACCGGCGAGGGCAACGGCCCGGTCGACGCCTTCGTCGACGGCATCCGTCAGGCCGGGGCCGAGGTCCGCGTGCTCGACTACAGCGAGCACGCGCTGTCCGCAGGCGGCGATGCAGTGGCGGCGGCCTATGTGGAGTGCGAGATCGCCGGTGAGGTCGTGTGGGGTGTCGGCATCGACGCCAACATCGTGAAGGCGTCGCTGCTCGCGGTGGTCTCGGCCGCCAATCGCGCCGTGGCGGTCACCATCCCCGGCGCCTGAGTCGGCTCTGCGGTCCGCGGTGGATCCGCAACCGTCCCAGCACTGACACCGTGGCAGATCCACCGCTTGCCGGGGGGCCAGGCTGCGTCACCCCGAATTCGTGTGACCGTGGAGACATGGTTCTTCGACGCATGAGCGCTGTCCTGTTCGCGGTGATCCTCGGTCTGGGTCTGACGGCCTGCTCGGGTGATTCGCCTGACTCGGCGGATGAGTCGGGCCAGGAGGCGGGGTCGGCCGCGACCGGTGAGCAGTTTCCCGACGTGGTGAAGGCCGAGATCTCCGGTGATGCCGGCGGGCCGTACTCGGTCGCGGTCACGATGAAGTCGCCGTACGACTCCGCTGAGCGCTACGCGGACTCCATGCGCGTGCGATCGGCCGACGGTGACGTCTACGGCGAGCGGAAGCTCGGCCATGATCACGCCGGCGAGCAACCGTTCACCCGCGACATCACGGACGTGAAGATCCCCAGCGGCATCAGCGAGGTCGTCGTCGAGGGCCACGACCAGAAGAGCGGTTGGGGCGGCGACACCGTCACGATCACCATTCCCTGAGCGGGGACCGGGCCGATGTCGTTGCGCATCCACCGCCCTGAAGGGACCGCACGGCACAATGGGTGGGGTGAGCCTCTACCGCGAGACCGGGGTGGTCCTCCGCGTCCACAAGCTGGGCGAGGCGGACCGCATCATCACCGTGCTCACCCGTGATCGCGGCCTCGTGCGCGCCGTCGCCAAGGGCGTGCGCAAGACGACCTCGCGCTTCGGGGCCCGACTCGAGCCGTTCATGCACGTGCAGCTGTTGCTGGCCGAGGGACGATCGCTGGACATCATCACCCAGGTCGAGACGATCGACGCCTTCGCCAAGGACCTCGGCTCGGACTACCCGGCCTACACCGCCGGGACGGCGATGCTGGAGACGGCTGAACGACTCGTGCAGGAGGACGGCGAACCGGCCGTGCAGCAGCTGCAGCTGCTCGTCGGTGCGCTGCGGGCACTGGCCGGGCGCCGGCAGCGACCGAGCATCCTGCTGGACTCCTACCAGCTGCGGGCGTTGTCCATCGCCGGATACGCACCCACCTTCGACGCCTGCGCGCGCTGTGGAGTCACCGGACCGCACCGCAACTTCCACGCCGCATCGGGGGGGATGCTCTGCGACGACTGCCGCATGCCCGGATCGGCCGTGCCGTCGCCGCCGACCGTCTCGCTGCTGTCCGGCCTGCTCGAGGGCGACTGGCCGGTCGTGGAGCAGGCCGATGATCGTTCTCGTCGCGAGGCCGGCTCGATCGTCGCGGCCTACCTGTCGTGGCACCTCGAACGTGGTCTTCGGTCATTGAGCCACGTGGACCGCTGATGGCGCCACGTCCGCACACCTCGCGTGCAGCCGACCCGCGTCGTCCCACGCCGCATCCGTCGGGCGCCCGACCGCCCGACGTGCCCCGCGACCAGGTGCCGGGCCACGTCGCGATCGTCATGGACGGCAACGGACGCTGGGCCAAGCAGCGCGGCCTTCCCCGCACCGCTGGCCACGAGATGGGCGAGGCGGCGCTGTTCGACGTCGTCGAGGGCGCCATCGAGATCGGGGTCAAGGCGGTCTCGGCCTACGCGTTCAGCACCGAGAACTGGAAGCGATCACCGGACGAGGTCAGATTCCTGATGGGCTTCAACCGCGATGTCATCCGCCGTCGCCGCGACCAGATGCACGAGCTCGGCGTGCGCGTGCGGTGGGCCGGTCGGCGCCCTCGTCTGTGGCGATCGGTCATCAACGAGCTGGAGGCCGCCGAGGAGCTGACCGGCGACAACTCGGTGCTCACCCTCACGATGTGCGTCAACTACGGCGGCCGGGCCGAGATCGCCGACGCAGCGCGTGTACTGGCCCACGACGTCGCTGCCGGGAGGATCAGCCCGGACAAGGTCACCCAGAAGACCTTCGCTCGCTACCTCGACGAGCCGGACATGGCCGATGTCGATCTGTTCTGGCGCACGTCCGGTGAGCAGCGCACGAGCAACTTCCTGCTGTGGCAGTCCGCCTACGCCGAGATGGTGTTCAGCGACATCGCCTGGCCCGACGTCGACCGCCGCGCCCTGTGGGCGGCGATCGAGACGTACGCCGAGCGCAACCGTCGCTACGGGTCCGCGTGACCCGCGATCCCGCCGCGGGTCGCCCTCTGGTTGCCTGGGGCACGACCGCTGGACGTGACGGCGACGCACGAGGGGAGGGGGCGACGTGAAGAATGGGCCCCGACGGCTGCTGACCGACTGGACGACCAGCGCGGGCCTGGACGGCACCGGCCTGTTGGCCCTGGTCCTGGAGGGCGCGACGCCCGAGGGCATCCACCTGGCGACGCTCGGCTACGAGGTGTTCGTGCGGCACACCGACGACTCCTCGGCCGCTGCCGCCGAGCAGGCCGCCCACGTGCACCACGTCGCCGCGGACTCCTCGGCGCTGCCGGCGGAGTGGTCGGGACGGTTC
>JBBSRN010000100.1:0-8991 GCA_038242985.1 Propionibacteriales bacterium
CGCCTACAGCCGCGCCGAGACCACGTTCTCCAGCGGTGGCGGATACGCCGCAGAGTCCGAGGCCGCCACGATCGCCACGAGCCTGGGGCTGCCCGATCGAGTCCTGGAGCAGCCGCTCTCGACCCTCTCGGGCGGGCAGCGGCGCCGCATCGAGCTGGCTCGCATCTTGTTCTCCGATGCCGACACCCTCCTGCTGGACGAACCGACCAACCACCTGGACGCCGACTCGGTCGTGTGGCTGCGCGGCTTCCTGAAGAGCTTCTCCGGTGGGCTGGTGGTCATCAGCCACGATGTCGAGCTGATCGAGGAGACCGTCAACAAGGTCCTGTACCTCGACGCCAACCGCTCGACCATCGACATCTACAACATGGGCTGGAAGTCCTACCTCAAGCAGCGCGAAGCCGATGAGCACCGCCGCAAGCGTGAGCGGACCCTGGCGGTCAAGAAGGCCGATGCGCTCACCACGCAGGCCAACAAGTTCCGCGCCAAGGCGTCGAAGGCCTCCACCGCCCAGCAGATGCTGCGCCGCGCCGAGCAGCTGGTCTCCGGACTGGAGGGCGAGCGCGCCAACGACAAGGTCGCGCACATCAAGTTCCCGAAGCCCGCTCCGTGCGGCAAGACGCCGCTGATGGCCGAGGGTCTGTCCAAGTCGTACGGCTCGCTGGAGATCTTCACCGACGTCGACCTCGCGATCGACAAGGGGAGCCGGGTCGTCATCCTCGGGCTCAACGGCGCCGGCAAGACCACGCTGCTGCGCATGCTCGCCGGCACCCTGCGGGCCGACACCGGGGAGATCCTGCCCGGCCACGGCCTCAAGATCGGCTACTTCGCGCAGGAGCACGAGACCCTGGACACCTCGCGCACCGTGCTGCAGAACATGCAGGACACCGCCCCGCAGCTGACCGACACCGAGGCGCGCAGCGTGCTCGGCTCGTTCCTGTTCAGCGGCGACGACACCTCCAAGCCCGCCGGCGTGCTGTCCGGTGGCGAGAAGACCCGCCTCGCCCTCGCCAGCCTGATCGTCTCCAGCGCCAACGTGCTGCTGCTCGACGAGCCGACCAACAACCTGGATCCTGCGTCGCGTGCCGAGGTGCTCCGCGCCATCCGCACCTACGAGGGCGCCATCGTCCTCGTGTCGCACGACGAGGGAGCCGTGACGGCGCTGGAGCCCGACCGGGTCCTGCTGCTGCCTGACGGCGACGAGGACCTCTGGTCCGACGGCTACGCCGAGCTGGTCGCCCTGGCCTGAGGCTCCGGCACGGGGGTGATCGACTTCTCTCGTCGGTCGCGGGCTTCCTGCACCGCGAACCAGAGGTAACCCGTGACGCCGAGCAGCCCGAAGAACCACCACTGCAACGCATAGAAGAAGTGCGGGCCCTGCCCCAGCTCGGGTTTCGGCTCTGCGGCTAGCGCGTCGGCCTCGGCAGGTGCTGGCGACTCTGCTTGCGCGTTCACGAAGCCGTCGCGCAGCTCGTACGGCACGGACTCACCGAATCCGGTGCTGTCGATGGCGCGGATCTGCCGGTCGAACACGCGCACGGCGTCGCCGCCTGCCTGGTTGTCCGGTCGCAGCCAGCCCTGCACCGTCACCTCGCCGTTCGGCGGTGCCGGGAGGTCCGGCCGCTGGTTGGAGTTCGCTGCCTGCATCCAGCCGCGATCGACCAGGACGGCAGTGCCGTCGTCGAGCCGCAGCGGCACCACCACGTCGACACCGGGCGCGGCGTCGCGCGTCGTGAACTTCACCGATGCCGCACGATCGGGATCGTAGGTGCCGCGCAGCGTCACCCGGGTCCACTCCATGGCCTTGTCGACCGTCGTGCCGGCTGGCGCCGCAGTGTCCAGGGCCACCGGCGCGGCCTTGAAGTGCGTGGTGATCACGTCGTTGCGATCGAACCGGTGCTCGAGGCGGTGGATCTGCCAGAGTCCGAGCCGGAAGCACACCGCCCCGAACACGATCACGAAGGCGAGAAGACCCAGCCAACGGCGGCTCAACAGGAAGTGCTGCACACCCCGAGCCTACGATGGGGACCATGGAGCTCATCGACCAGCACGGCCGCGTTGCCACCGACCTCCGGGTCTCGCTGACTGACCGCTGCAACCTGCGTTGCCAGTACTGCATGCCGGCTGAGGGTCTGCAGTGGATGCCGACCGAGGAGACACTGTCCGACGAAGAGCTGATTCGCCTGATCGGCATCGGCGTGGAGCTGCTCGGCGTCACCGACGTGCGCTTCACCGGAGGCGAACCGCTGCTGCGGCGCGGACTGCCGGCGATCATCGCCGCCACGAAGGCGCTGTCTCTGAGTGGTGCGGCGGGTTCACCGCGCACCGCCATGACGTCGAACGGGCTCGGGCTCAAGCGCACGGCCCAGGCGTTGGCCGACGCCGGTCTCGACCGGGTCAACATCAGTCTCGACACGACCGACCCCGAGGTGTTCGCACGCATCACGCGGCGCGACCGGTGGCAGGACGTCGTCGACGGTCTCGCCGCGGCCCAGGAGGCCGGTCTCGGGCCGGTGAAGGTCAATGCCGTCCTCCTGCGCGGCCACAACGACACCGAGGGTCCTGCGCTGCTGCGCTGGTGCATGGACCGCGGCTACGAGCTGCGGTTCATCGAGCAGATGCCGCTGGATGCCCAGCACGGCTGGAACCGCGAGGCGATGGTCACCGCCGAGGAGACCCTGTCGCTGCTGTCCGAGCAGTTCACGCTGACCGCGATGCCGGGGCGCGGTTCGGCGCCGGCGGAGAAGTTCCTCATCGACGACGGCCCGGCCACCGTCGGCATCATCGGCTCGGTCACTCGTCCGTTCTGCGGCGACTGCAACCGGGTTCGGCTCACCGCCGACGGGCAGATCATGAACTGCCTGTTCGCTCGCGAGGAGTCCGATCTGCGAGCAGCCCTGCGGGGTGGAGCATCCGACACCGAGATCGCCGAGCGGTGGGCGGCAGCCATGATGACCAAGCTGCCCGGCCACGGCATCAACGACCCGAGCTTCCTGCAGTCCGATCGCCCCATGTCGGCGATCGGCGGCTGAACCCGCACCCTGCCGCGGCAGGACCTGCGTCAGCTCACGACGCCGATGTCCTCGTTCCACAGCTCGGGGTTGTCCGCGACGAAGGTCTCCATCAGTGCGCGGCACTCGGCGTCATCGACCACCACGACCTCCACGCCCCGGGACCTCAGCAGCTCCTCGCCGCCCAGGAAGTTCCGGTTCTCCCCGATCACGACCCGGGGGATGCCGAAGAGCAGGATCGCTCCGGTGCACATGTCGCACGGCGACAACGTGGTGGCGATCGTGGCGCGCGAGTACGTTGCCGCAGGGAGTCGACCGACGTTCTCCAGGCAGTCGGTCTCGCCGTGGCGTGTGTTGCTGGCCAGCTGGACGCGCTTGTTGTGGCCGGTGCCGATCAGCACCCCATCGGCTGCGAGGGCTGCGCCGATCGGGATTCCGCCGGTCGCCAGACTGCGATGAGCCTCCGCTATCGCGAGGGCAAGCAGGTCCCGGTCATTGAGTCCGGTGTCGTTCGATGTGTCGTTCATGTCGATGCTCCTGTCCAGAAGTGGTGGTGCGGGTCGCGGCTCGTCTCAGCCCCGGCGGTAGGCCTTGAGGTAGTGGGTGGGGTAGCGCACCGAGCGGCCCCAGACGGCGAGCGCCGCGATGACCGCCAGGTAGGGGAGGGCGAGCATCAGCTCGCGGGGGACCGCGGAGAACGCATCGGTGATGGCGAGCTGCAGCTGGAGGGCGTCGGCGAACGCGAACAGCAGCGCTCCGGCGACCACCCGCCAGACGCGCCAGGTGGCGAAGATGACCAGGGCGACGCAGACCCACCCCCGTCCGTTGATGATGTCGAGGGTGTAGGTCCCGAGGATCGAGAGCGTCAGGAACGATCCACCGACGGCCATCAGCGCCGATCCGACGACCAGCGCCAGATAGCGGGTTCGGTTGACCGAGATGCCGGCCACCTCGGCGGCGTCGAAGCTCTCACCCACCGCGTGCAGGCGATACCCCGTTCCGGTGGAGCGCAGGATCCACCACGCGGCCGGAGCCAGCACGAGGAAGCCGACATAGGTCATCCAGTGCTGCTCGAAGATGCCGGCCCCGTCGGCGATGGTGTGGAACTTGTGCGCCAGCCGCGGGCGTTGACCGCCGTACCGGACGCGGAAGGTGAACTCGCACAACGCAATCAGCAGCAACGTGATGCCGAGTCCGGAGACGTGCTGATTCTGGCCCAGGGTCACCGCGAGGAGTCCCATCAGCAGACCTGCGCCGACACCCGCGACGATCGCTGCGAGCAGGCCGATCCACGGCGAGCCGGTGAGATCGGCGACGACGAAGGCCACGAAGGCGCCCGCCACCATGGTGCCCTCGATGCCGAGGTTCAAGATCCCCGTCTTCTCGATCACCAGCTCGCCGATGGCGGCCCACACCAGGGGAGTCGCGATCACCAGCATCGCTGAGATCAGGGCCAGCAGGTTGATGCTCATGACCGCTGCCTCCAGATGAGTCGATAGCGGCGCCAGCTGAGCGCCGCCAGGACCGAGAGCAGCAGCAGGGCACCGAACACGTCGCCCAGCTGGGACGGGAGCTGGAGCACGAGGGAGGCGTTCTGGGCGCCGACCGCGATGTCGCCCAGCAGCAGCGCCACGAGCAGGACACCGACAGCGGACAGCGCACCGAGGGTCGCCACGATGACTCCGGTGTAGCCGTAGCCGTTGCTGATGCCCTGGGTCAGCTGGTGCTGCACACCCATGACCTGAGAGGCCCCGCCGAGGCCGGCCACCGCGCCAGAGACCAGCGCGACGCGGAACTGCAGAGGTCGCACACGGATGCCGGAGAACTCTGCCGTCTTGGGCGACAGTCCCGATGAGGTGATCTTCAGGCCGAGCGGGGTCCGTGTCAGCACCCACCACGCCACGACGAGGGCACCGAGCGCGACGATGAGACCGAGGTGCGCCCGGCTCCCCGAGAAGAGCACCGGCAGGTCGTAGGACGCGCCCAGACGATCGGAATCGGTGAAGCCGGTCCCGGAGTTGCGCCACGGGCCGTTCAGCAGTCCCTGCACCACCAGCAGCGCGACCGGATTGAGCAGCAACGTGGTGACGACCTCATCGATCCCCGCGCGCCGTTTCAGCCAGGCCGGCAGGGTCGCCCAGGCGAGACCGCCCACGGCGCCGGCGACGAAGCCCAGGGTGATGGCAACCGGCGCGGGAAGGGTCGTGAAGGTCGTGCCCACCCATGTCACGCAGATCGCGCCGGCAAGAAACTGACCCTCGGCGCCGATGTTCCAGTAGCCGGCCCGGAACGCGATGGCCACGGCCAGACCGGTGAAGATCAACGGCGTCGCCGTGAGCAGGACCTCGAACACCCCGGTCTGGCTGGTGAGCGGGCGCAACAGGTAGCGCTCGAAGGCGGCTGGAGGATTCGCGCCCGCGAGCCGGATGGGGATCGCGGTGAGCACGACGGTGAAGAGGACCGCGGCCACGAGGGCGACCGGGCTCAGCCAGCGCGGCTGCTGGCCGCGGAGCACGAAGTGCGGGGAGCGGAGCGCCATCAGGACACCTCCTGCCCGGTCATGAGGGCACCGAGTCGCTCGTTGCTGGCCTGGTCGACCGGCAGCTCTCCCACGATGGCGCCGCGCAGCATGACGACGATGCGGTCCGCGAGCGACCGGAGCTCGTCCAGGTCCTCCGACACCAGGAGCACGCCGGCTCCTGCGTCACACATCGCCTCCACCTGACGATGCACGTAGGCGAAGGTGCCGATGTCCAGCCCGCGCGTCGGCTGCGCCGCGACCAGCACCTTGGGGCGGCGGTGCAGCGCCCGGGCGAGGAGGACCTTTTGGATGTTGCCTCCCGAGAGCGTGCCGATCAACGTGGTCGGGTCGGCCCGGATCTCGAACTGCTCGATCATGGCTCGTGCGTGCTCGCGCACGGCGTGCGCGTCCAGCGATCCACGACGGGTGAAGGCAGGCAGGTCCTCCAGCACGAGATTCTGCTCGACGCTGAGCTGCGCCATGCAGCTGCCTCGGCGATCCTCGGTGAGCCGGCCCAGGCCGGCTGACAGACGATCGATCACCGGACGGTGGGTGATGTCCGTGCCGTCGACGTGCACGCTCCCCGCACGGACCGCGCGGGTGCCGCAGAGGGCCTCGACGAGCTCGGTCTGGCCGTTGCCGCTGATTCCGGCGACGCCGACCACCTCACCGCTTCGCACCGTCAGGTCGATGCGGTCGACCAGGTCACGTCCGTCCCGGGTCACCGTGAGTCCGGCGATGTCGAGGACCGACGCGTCATCGGGCTGCGGCCGCCTGCGAACCTCGGGACCGCCACCGGCCAGGCTGGACAGGCCGATGGCCGCATCGATCTCAGCGCTGTCGACCGGGGCCGCGGCAACTCCCATCATCAATCCGGCGAGCTCCTGCGCGTTCACCGCAGCGGTCTGCCGGACCGCGACCAGCTCGCCGCGACGAAGGACGACCACCCGATCGGAGATCTCCGCGACCTCCTTCAGCTTGTGCGAGACGAACAGCACCCCCAGGCCCGCCTCCCGCAGACGCTGCACCGTCGCGAACAGCGCTCGCACGTCCTGCGGAGTCAGGACGGCAGTCGGCTCGTCGAGGATCAGGACCCGGCAGTCGTGGAAGAGCGCCTTGACGATCTCGACGCGTTGTCGTTCTCCGATGGACAACGAGGAGACCAGGCGATCGGGGTCGATGTGAACTCCGATCCGCTCCATCGCCTCCTGCACCCGCGCCTTGGTCGCCTTGACGTCCACCCGGCCCCAGCCCACCGCCGAGAGCGCGACGTTCTCGGCAACCGTCATGGTCTCGACGAGGGAGAACTCCTGGGTCACCATCCCGATCCCGGCACGCATCGCATCACGCGGTGAGCTGATGTCCAGCACCTGGCCGTCCATCTGGATGGTCCCGGCATCGGGACGCAGCAGCCCGTAGATGATCTTCATCAGGGTGCTCTTGCCCGCGCCGTTCTCACCGAGCATCGCGAGCACCTCGCCGGCGGAGACCGACAGCGAGATGTCCTGGTTGGCCACCAGGTCGCCGAACCGCTTCGTGATCTGGTCCAGGGCGAGGAGCGCCGGGGCGTGCTTCATCGAGAGGAGTCCTGTCTGCGTGGTCGGGGCCGGTGTCTACTTGGAGACGTCGACCGAGCCCTTGGGGCTGCTCTCATCGACCGGAGTCGTGAACTTCCCGGACTTCATCTGATCCTCCATGGCCTTGACCTGGTCGATCAGATCCGAGGACACGTCCATCGGCACGTCGGTGTTGACCGCAGCGATCGACGATCCGCCGGCCTTCAGGAAGGAGAACTTGCCCAGGTCCGCGGCCTGCGGACCGCCCTTCGCCTGCTTGATGATGGCGTCGACGGTGGGGCGCACGTTCCACACCAAGGAGGTCAGCACGTTCTGGGGCGCGTCGTCCTTCTGGTCCACCATCATGCCGACCACGGGGATGTCGGCTTCCTTGCCGGCATCGATGACGCCGGCACGCTCGGCGAACAGGACGTCGGCGCCGGCCGACACCTGCGCCTCGGCCGCCTGCTTCGCCGCTGCCGGGTCGAAGAAGGAGTTGATGAAGGAGACCTTCACGGTGGCCTGGGGATTGGTCTTCTTCACTCCGGCGATGTACCCGTTCACGATGCGGTTGACCTCCGGGATGGGCATCGCACCGACCACGCCGATGGTGTTCGACTGGGTGACTCCGCCGGACAGCATGCCGGCCAGGTAGGCGGGATCCTGCATCCAGTTGTCGAAGACGCTCATGTTCGGCGCCTGCGGCTTCTCACCGGAGCCGAAGGCGAAGACGACGTCCGGGAAGTCCTTCGCGACCGTGCGGACCGCTTCCTCGGCGGCGAACGCGTCGCCGACGATCGCGTCCGGCTTCTCGTTCTGGGCGATGTCACGCAGGCTGCGCTCCATGGCGTCGGAGGTGCTGAGATTGTCGACGTGCTTGTAGCGGATCTCGCCGTCGTCCGCCGCCGCGGTCAGGGCCGCGTGGATGGCCCCGTCCCACGGCTCCTCCAGCGGCGTCGCATAGGCGCCGTACACCAGCGGCACGTCCTTGTCGCCGCCGCCGCCGGCCCCAGCGTCACCGGTCGTGCCGCCACAACCCGCCGCGAGAGCGAGCGAGATCGCGGCAGTCAGCGCGAGAAGCGGTCGGCCGAGGCGACGTCCTGCCCGCGATCGCTGGACGGTGGAACGGGTGATGGCACGCATGGGGACCTCCGGGGGATCGGTCGAGATGTTCGCCATCTAAGTCCAGATGTGGCGTAGACCACAAGGGACACGACGTCATGTCGTGGCGGGTATCAATGGACACTGTGTTCGCTGGACACTGTGTCCGCCGGGGGCCACGATGGTCCGATGTCGTTCAGCGTCACCGACCTGTTGGCTCTCCCCGTGATGGACGACGCCCGGATCGAGATCCTGGCCGGCCACGACCTGGATGCACGCCAGGTTCGCTGGATCCACACCTCGGAGATCTACGACATCGCTCCGCTGCTCCAGGGCGGCGAGGTCCTGATGACCACGGGGCTGGGCCTGGTCGGGAACACGCCGGACGTCCTGGCGGAGTACGTGCGTGCCCTGGCCCGGCGCGAGGTGGCTGCCCTGTTCCTGGAGCTCGGCCGGACGTTTCCGACCGTGCCGGCAGCGATGCTCGCAGCAGCGCAGGACGCCGACCTCCCGCTCGTGGCGCTGCACGGGGTGGTGCCGTTCATCCAGGTCACCGAGATCGTCCTTCCGCTGCTGCTGGAGGTCGAGCGTGGACAGCTCGCCCGCACGCGGATGGCCACCCAGGAGCTCCATGGCGCGCTCCTGGCCGGAGCCGGGCTGTCCGCCCTGATGATGCTGACCGAGAAGCTGTGCGGCGGTCCAGCAGGACTGTTCGACGCCCAACGCACCCTGGTGGCAGGCTCCGGCGTCGAGCTCGACGGGGGTGTCAGGCAGCACGTGAGCACCGGCACGGGATCAGCGC
>JBBSRN010000101.1:0-8990 GCA_038242985.1 Propionibacteriales bacterium
CCTCGACTTCGGCAGCCTGCGGCGGGAGAAGGACGACGTCTCGGAGGTCCGCGAGGGCTTCGAGTGTGGTCTGGTCCTCAAGGGTTACGGCGACATCAAGGTCGGCGACGTCGTCGAGACCTTCGAAATGCGTGAGCTCGAGCGTAAGTAGCTCCTCTCACGCTGCGTCGTCGGGCACCTGACCTTCAGAGTCGGGCGTCCGACGATCGCGGCTGGCACGCTGGGGGTCGCCTCCTCGTGTGGGCCGCGTCGGACGCGTTCCACGGTCGCCACGCCGTCCGGTCTATTTCGTGGGTCGAGATGGCGCCTGAGCTCGCGGATCGATAGCAACATCAACAGTTCGAGGAGTGGGTCATGGCGGGACAGCGGAATGCGAAGGTCAGCGACCGGATCAAGGTGGTCGTGGCGCAGATGCTCGAACGACGGGTCAAGGATCCGCGGCTCGGCTTCGTCACGATCACCGACGTGCGGATGACCGGCGACGGACAGCAGGCCTCGGTCTTCTACACCGTCATGGGAGATGAGCTGCAGCGGGCTGAGACCGCCGCTGCGCTGCGCAGCGCCACGGGCCTGATCAGGTCCGAGGTCGGCAAGCAGCTCGGCACCCGCATCACGCCCTCGCTGGAGTTCTTCCTCGACGCCGTCCCGGAGACGGCCCGCGAGATGGAAGAGCTGCTGGCCCGCGCCAAGGCCTCCGACGAGGAGGTCTCGGCCCGGTCGGCGGGGGCCGCCTACGCCGGTGAGGAAGATCCGTACCGCACCACCAAGGACGAGGACGACTCCGCGGACGAGCCCGAGCCGGGACCCGAGGGCGGGACCGGGTCGACCGCCCGGGACGAATGAGCTCCCCCGAGGCCCCGCCACCGCTGTCGGGACTGGTCGTCGTCGACAAGCCGGCCGGCTGGACGTCGCACGACGTGGTCGGTCGGATGCGCCGCCTGGCCGACACCCGCAAGGTGGGTCACAGCGGAACGCTCGATCCGATGGCGACCGGTGTGCTCGTGCTGGGCATCAACCGTGCGACCCGGCTGCTGGGGTACCTGACCAAGGCCGACAAGGAGTACCTCGCCACCATCCGGCTGGGTCAGACCACGGTCACCGACGACGCCGAGGGAGACCTGGTCGACCAGGTGGAAGCAGACGACGTCGATCCGGCTGCCATCGAGTCGGCGGTGGCGGCCCTGACCGGTCCGATCGAGCAGGTGCCGTCTGCGGTGTCCGCGATCAAGGTCGGCGGGGTGCGGTCCTACACCCGGGTCCGGGCGGGCGAGGAGGTCGCGCTGCCAGCACGTCCGGTCACGATCACGACGTTCGAGGTCACCGACGTGCGCCCCGCAGCCGACGTCGGCGTCACCGACGTCGACGTGCGGGTGGTCTGCTCCAGCGGCACGTACGTGCGAGCACTGGCGCGCGACGTCGGCGCTGCGCTCGGCGTCGGCGGGCACCTGACGATGCTGCGCCGCACGCGGGTCGGCGGCATCGGGCTCGACGTCGCCCGGACCCTCGACGAGCTGGAGCAGGAGCTGTCGGTGGTGGATCTGGACACCGCAGCCCGCGGTGCGTTTCCCGCATGCGACCTGACTCCGGAGCAGGCGACCGACGTGCGGTTCGGCCGGGTGCTCACCGGCATCGACATAGGCGGTCCCGGAGCGGTGGCGCTGTTCGACCCGTCGGGTCAGTTCCTCGCCCTGTACGAGCAGCGCGGCGGTACAGCGCGCGCCGTGGCCGTCTTCGTCTGACCGCGCTGGTTCGCGGGCGCGGTACTCAGTAGGGTCACGACATGGGTGTGCGCGGATCGACCTCCGAGCTGATGCGCCGTGGACTGCTCGGCTTCCTGCTCGTGCAGGTCGTCGCGGTGCTCTCGCTGATGGGCGCCGACCGACTCCGGCGGATGATCCGCGGATCACGCGACGAGCCTCTGCCGCCTGCCGATCCCCGTGAGCACCTGATCGGCGACGGCACCTCGCTGACGACCTACACCTACGGCGCAGCACTGTTCGAGCACATGATCGAGGCCATCGAGGGCGCGACCACGCGGGTGCTGCTCGAGTCGTACATCATCAAGAACGACACGACGGGTCGGGCGTTCAAGCGGGCACTCGTCGACGCCGCGGAGCGCGGGGTCGAGGTCTGTGTCGTGTACGACGGATTCGCCAACCTGGTGGTCCGGCGCAGCTTCTTCGACTTCCCCCCGCCGATCCGGGTCTTCCGGTACCCCCTGTGGAACGGGGGTCGGAACATGTTCAGCCCGCGCCAGCAGGGCCGTGACCACCGCAAGATCCTGGTGGTCGATGAGTCCGCGGCATTCGTGGGCGGCTACAACATCGGCGCCCTGTACGCCACGGAGTGGCGCGACACCCACGTGAAGCTGACCGGTCCGGCCGTGTGGGACCTCGACAACGCGTTCATCGACTTCTGGAACGCCCATGCCACGGTCGACACCAAGGATCCGATGGGACCGCTCGCACCGATCGGCCGGTCCACCTGGAAGCCGCAGATCCGCGCGCACCGCAACGTGCCACGCCAGCTCATCTATCCGATCCGGGCCATGTACCTCGAGGCCATCGACCGCGCGCACTCCACGGTCGACATCACAGCGGCCTACTTCATCCCCGATCGCGACATCCTCGAGGCGCTGCTCGCGGCGGCGCGGCGCGACGTGGAGGTGAGGATCTTGACGCCCAAGGTGTCGAACCACGTCGTCACCGACTGGTTGTCCCGCGGGTTCTACGGCCAGTTGTTGCGCGGCGGCGTGCAGATCCACCGCTACGAGGGACACATGGTGCACGCCAAGACCGCCACGATCGACGGCCAGTGGTCCACGGTGGGCACGGCCAACATCGACCGGCTCAGCCTGATGGGCAACTACGAGATCAATCTGGAGATCCTCGATCCGGGCGTCGCTGCGGGCATGCGGACGATCTTCGAGGACGACCTGCGCAAGGCACGGAGACTCACGCTGCACGAGTGGAATCGACGCCCGTGGCTCGCTCGCGCCTACGAGTTCGTCCTGCGTCCGCTCGGGCCGCTGCTGTGAGTGGAGGGGTTTCGCCCAGCAGCCGTGGAGTGCGCCCGCCGGCACGTGTGGCACAGTCTTGCCGTGATCATCTGGCGTGACGTGGCCGGCGCTGCCGTCGCGCCACGGACGCAGCCCTCGACCGTCACCATCGGGGCCTTCGACGGCGTGCACCGCGGCCACCAGGAAGTGCTCGAACGCACCCGCGAGGCCGGCGGCGGTCTGCCGGTCGTCGCCGTGACGTTCGATCCGCACCCGACGGCGGTCTTCGCCCCCGAGCACGCGCCGAAGAGGCTGACCACGCTCGAGCGACGCATCGAGCTGTTGCACCAGCACGGAGCCGACGAGGTCCGGGTGCTGGCCTTCGGGGGCGAGATGGCCGCGTGGTCACCTGAGGAGTTCGTGCGCCGGGCACTGGTCGAGGACCTGGCGGTGGCGGCGGTGGTGGTCGGGGAGAACTTCCGGTTCGGATCTCGTGCTGCCGGGGACACCGCGACGTTGGCCGAGCTGGGCACGCTGCACGGGTTCACGGCCACCGGGCTGGATCTCGCCGGTGATGCCGATCCCTGGTCGTCCACCCGGGTTCGCGAGCTGGTCGCGGCCGGCCGGATGCGCGACGCCACCGAGATCCTCGGGCGACCCCACGAGGTCGTGGGTCAGGTGATCCGCGGTCAGCAACGGGGGCGTGAGCTGGGTTATCCCACGGCCAACACCCCGATCGATGACACCTATGCGGTGCCACCGGACGGCGTCTACGCGGGCCGTGTCGTCCGTGCCGATGGACAGTCGCTGCCGGCGGCCATCTCGATCGGCACCAATCCCACGTTCGGCGAGCACGATCGTCGCGTGGAGTCCCACGTGCTCGACCGCCCCTTCGGATCCGGGCACGATCTCGATCTCTACGGCGAGACCATCCGGGTCGAGCTGGTCGACCAGCTGCGGCCGATGGTCGCCTTCGACGGCGTCGAGGCGCTGCTGGAGCAGATGGCCGACGACATCGAGGCCGCGCGCCGAGCCGTCACCTGACGCCTCAGGTACCGCACGACCTGACCGGTCACTGGACGACGCGCGCCACCTGGTCGGCGACTGCGCGCATGCCGGCAGGCCGGGGGTGGAAGACGATGCCGTCCCCATCGGTGGTGGCACCGTTGGTCCACGCCTTGGCGCCGGCGCACGCGTCATGACCGACGGAAGCCTCGCGCATCGACACGAACGGCACGTCGGCCCGACCGGCAGCAGCCTGCAACGCGTCGTCGAGTGCCGTCTCGGCCGCGCGCACGGTGTCCTGGGCCTGTGCATCGATGCCCAACGCCGGGCAGGTGCCCTGCGCGGGAGACAGCCGCAGGTACCCGACCAGCACGACGGTGGCCTTCGGCGCCCGGTTGCTCACCGCCCGGAGCGTGCGGACGACGCTGTCGGTGGTCGTCGTCAGCACGGCCGGGGCCTGGCCCTGGACGTACTGGCGGCAGGCCACCGCCCCTTGCGAGCAGGACTGCAGCAGTGTGGCGAAGAGCCCGCCGTCGTTCCCGCCGATCTCGACGGTGACCAGATCGGTGTCCTTCGTGAGCGCGTCGACCTGGGGATCCAGCGTGCCGCCGAGACCGGTGGCGCCCTGGGTCGCCGCGCTGGTGGTGGCCCCCGAACAGCTGACGTCGACGACGCTCTTGTTGAGCTGTTCGGCCAGCAACGACGGGAAGTTGAGCGCGGAACGCTGGCAGAGACCCGAACCCGGGTCGATCGGGTCGATGCCGGGTCCGGCGGTGTAGGAGTCCCCGATCGCCACGTACCGACCCAAGGGGGCCTTCACGCTCGGGGCCGGCGTGGGCGCGGTGGACGATGCAGGGGTCGGCAGGGCGGTCGAGCGAGGTGCCGCGGCGGGCCCGCTGCCGCAGGCGGACACCAGGGCGATCAGGGCGACGGCGACGCAGGCCGCTGGTCGAAGGGACATGCGCCAAGCCTAGGCGGGCGCACCCACCGGCGATTCGCCTTCGACGGGTCTGCGCTGATATTCTGGACCGTGCCGTAGATCGGCCACGGATTCAGAGAGCCCCGGAGAACATGCCCGGGCGCACCGTGCAACAACATCCACTCAGGAGAATAGTGTCGAAGAAGACTGCTGCCCCCACCGTCGTCAACATGGATCGTGCGGAGATCATCAAGACGTACGCGCTCACCGACGGCGACACAGGATCTCCTGAGGTCCAGGTCGCCCTGCTCACCGGCCGCATCGCGCACCTCACCGGTCACCTGCAGGAGCACAAGCACGACCACCACAGCCGCCGCGGACTGCTGCTGCTCGTCGGTCAGCGTCGTCGCCTGCTGAACTACCTGCAGAACACCGACATCGAGCGCTACCGCTCGCTCATCGAGCGGCTCGGCCTGCGCCGCTGACACGTCGAGGCGGTCATTCCCCAAGGATTCAGCTCCGGGAGTGGCCGCCTCACTCGTATCCTCACAACTGAAGAACTCAGAACACGACGAGACGCCGTCGGGCATCGCACCCGCGAATCCCGCTCGGTCCTCGGTAGTGGCTTTCGGAAGCCGGCGACACGTCGCCGGTGTCATCCGCGGGCCTCGATCGAAGACCAGAGCTGCCCGCCATCGAGGTCACCGCGGTGCTCGTCCCGTAGAGCAGGCCTTCGCCTGCTGCACTGATTGCAGGTTTGCGCCTGCTGCACTGATTGCAGGTCTTCGCCTGCGGTACTGATTGCAGGCCTACGCCTGCGGAAGGGACTTTCATGTCCGAACCCACACTGCACACCGCCGAGACCGTCATCGACAACGGCTCCTTCGGCACCCGCACCATCCGCTTCGAGACCGGCGTGCTCGCCCAGCAGGCTGCTGGCGCCGTTGCCGCGTACCTCGACGAGGACACCATGCTGCTGTCGGCCACCACGGCGGGCAAGCACCCCAAGGACCACTTCGACTTCTTCCCGCTCACGATCGACGTCGAGGAGCGCATGTACGCCGCCGGTCGCATCCCCGGCTCGTTCTTCCGCCGCGAAGGCCGCCCCGGCGAGGACGCGATCCTCACCTGCCGCCTGATCGACCGCCCCCTGCGCCCCACCTTCAAGAAGGGTCTGCGCAACGAGGTCCAGGTCGTCATCACGGTGCTGGCGCTCAACCCCGACGCTCCGTACGACGTGCTGGCCATCAACGCCGCCTCGGCGTCCACCCAGATCTCGGGCCTGCCGTTCACCGGTCCGGTCGGCGCCACCCGCGTCGCCCTGATCGACGGCCAGTGGGTCGGCTTCCCGACCCACAGCCAGCTCGAGAACGCGGTCTTCGACATGGTCGTCGCCGGTCGCATCACCGCCGAGGGCGACGTCGCGATCATGATGGTCGAGGCCGAGAGCACCGAGATGACCTGGGATCTGGTCCAGGCCGGCATCCAGGCGCCGACCGAGGAGGTCGTGGCCGGTGGCCTCGACGCCGCCAAGGTGTTCATCAAGCAGCTGTGCGAGGCACAGAGCAAGCTCGCCGAGACCGCCGCCAAGCCGGTGCGCGACTTCCCGATCTTCCTGGACTACGAGGACGACGTGTACGCCGCAGTCGAGTCCGCTGCCAAGGACAAGCTGGCCGAGGCCATGACGATCCTGCACAAGGCGGACCGCGAAGAGCGCGAGTCCGAGATCAAGGCCGACGTCATCGACCAGATCGGTGCGCAGTTCGAGGGCCGCGAGAAGGAGATCGGTGCGGCCGTCCGCGCCGTCACCAAGTCGGTCGTGCGTGAGCGCACGCTGCGCGACCACGTCCGCATCGACGGCCGCGGCCTCGCCGACATCCGTGCCCTCAGCGCCGAGGTCGGCGTCGTGCCCCGCGTCCACGGATCGGCGCTGTTCCAGCGCGGCGAGACCCAGATCATGGGCATCACCACGCTGAACATGCTGGACCTGGAGCAGAAGCTCGACACGCTCTCGCCGGAGACCACGCGTCGCTACATGCACAACTACAACTTCCCGCCGTTCTCCACCGGCGAGACCGGACGCGTGGGCTCGCCCAAGCGTCGCGAGATCGGCCACGGCGCACTCGCCGGCCGGGCGCTCCTGCCCGTGCTGCCGACGCGCGAGGAGTTCCCGTACGCGATCCGCCAGGTCTCCGAGGCCCTGAGCTCCAACGGCTCCACCTCGATGGGCTCGGTCTGCGCCTCGACGCTGGGGCTGTACAACGCCGGTGTGCCGCTGCGTGCAGCGGTCGCGGGCATCGCGATGGGCCTCATCTCCGGTGAGGTCGACGGGGAGCAGAAGTTCGTCACGCTGACCGACATCCTCGGAGCCGAGGACGCCTTCGGCGACATGGACTTCAAGGTCGCCGGAACCCGTGAGTTCATCACGGCCCTGCAGCTCGACACCAAGCTGGACGGCATCCCCGCCGACATCCTGGGTGGCGCGCTCACGCAGGCCAAGGGTGCTCGCCTCGCGATCCTGGACGTCATGGCCGAGGCCATCGACGAGCCCGACGAGATGAGCCCCCACGCCCCGAAGATCCTCACGGTCAGAATCCCGGTCGACAAGATCGGCGAGGTCATCGGGCCGAAGGGCAAGATCATCAACCAGCTGCAGGCTGACACCGGCGCGAAGATCTCGATCGACGACGACGGCACGGTCTACGTGGCTGGCATCGGCGGCGCGGCCGAGGCCGCCCGCGACGCGATCAACCAGATCGCGAACCCGACGATGCCCGAGGTCGGCGAGCGCTACCTGGGCACCGTCGTCAAGACGGTCGACTTCGGTGCGTTCATCTCGCTGAGCCCGGGCAAGGACGGCCTGCTGCACATCAGCAAGCTGCGTGACCTCAACGGTGGACAGCGGGTCAACAACGTCGAGGACGTCGTCTCGGTGGGCCAGAAGATCCAGGTCCAGATCGCCGAGCTCGGCGACCGGGGCAAGATCTCGCTGGTGCCGGTCAGCGAGGACGCGCCCGCAGCGGACGAGGAGTCTGCTCCGGCCGACGCCTGATCCACACTGACCCGACGCCCCCACCCGCTTGCCGGGTGGGGGCGTCGTCACGTCCCTCCCCCCGCGAGTGGCGCAGTTTGGCGATTTTTTCGGACGGAATCGACCATGGTGCGCCACTGGACGAACAATGTGCGCCACTCGCGAGAGGATGGCTCGATGAGTACTGCAACCGAGCTCGACGCCGCCGATCCGATCGCGTCCTTTCGCGACCGTTTCGTCATCGAGAACGACCTGATCGCCTACTTCGACGGCAACTCGCTCGGCCGGCTGCCGCTCGCGACCCGCGACCGCCTCGCCGCCTTCGTGCGCGAGGAGTGGGGACGCGATCTCATCCGCGGCTGGGCCGATCGCTGGGTCGACCTGCCGGTCGTGGTCGGTGACGAGATCGGCGCTCTCATCGGCGCCGCAGCCGGGCAGACCGTCGTGGCCGACTCGACGTCGGTGTGCCTGTACAAGCTCCTGCACACCGCGATCGACCTGCGACCGGATCGCACCGAGATGGTGGTCGAACGCGCCGGCTTCCCGACCGACCGGTACCTGGTGGAGGCGGTGGCACGAGCGCGCGGCCTGCAGGTGCGGCTGGTCGACGACGCGAGTGATCTGTCCGGAGTCCTCGGCGAACGCACTGCGGTGGTCGTGCTGAACCACGTCGACTACCGCTCCGGTGTGCTGCTGGACCTGCCGGGCCTGACCGATCGGATCCACAGGGCGGGAGCACTCGCGTTGTGGGATCTGTGCCACTCCGTCGGAGCCGTGCCGATCGATCTCGACGCCGCCGGAGTGGATTTGGCCGTCAGCTGCACGTACAAGTACCTCAACGCAGGACCTGGGGCGCCGGCCTTCATGTACGTGGCCGAGCGGCACCTGGCCGGGGCGCGCCAGCCCATCGAGGGCTGGTGGAGTGCTGCGGACCTGTTCGCGATGGGCGAGACCTACGAGGCGGCTCCGTCGATCCGGCGGATGCTGTCCGGGACGCCGCCGGTGTCGGGGATGCTCGCCGTGCAGGAGGGCGTGCG
>JBBSRN010000102.1:0-8744 GCA_038242985.1 Propionibacteriales bacterium
CACGGAGCAGACTGAGACCGGAGGTCCGGAGCAGGCTGAGACCGGAGGTCCGGAGCGGACTGAGACCGGAGGTCCGGAGCGGACTGAGACCGATGAGGTCGACGCTCCTGTCGAGGACGCGCCCGCAGGCGCCCCCACCGACACCGACGAGTCGACCGGCGATGCGCATTCCGCCGCCGAGCAGACCGACGACGCCACGCTCGAGGCGGACGGTGCGGATGACGACGGTGCCGAGGAGGCTCCGGTCGACGCCCTGCAGGAGTTCCGTGACCGGCTCTACAGCCAGTTCGGCGACTGGTACGTGGTGCACACCTACTCCGGCATGGAGAAGCGGGTGAAGTCGAACCTGGAGAACCGGGTCACCTCGCTGAATGCCGAGGACTTCATCTTCGAGGTCGTCGTACCCACCGAAGAGGTCGCCGAGATCAAGAACGGTCAGCGCAAGCTGGTCAAGCGCACCGTGCTCCCGGGCTACGTCCTGGTCCGCATGGACCTCACCGACGAGTCATGGGGCGTCGTGCGCCACACCCCTTCGGTCACCGGCTTCGTGGGCAACTCCCACCAGCCGGTCCCTCTCAGTCTTGCCGAGGTCGAGTCCATGCTCGCCCCGGCAGTGGAGGCCGAGGTCGCAGTCGCGGCCAACGCCCCCGACCGGCAGCAGACGGCAGCGTCGGCCAAGGTCGAGTTCACCGACTTCGCGGTCGACGACTCGGTCATGGTGGTCGATGGTCCGTTCGCCACGCTGCACGCGACCATCACCGAGATGAACATCGACGCCCAGAGGGTCAAGGCCCTCGTCGAGATCTTCGGTCGCGAGACCCCGGTCGAGCTCAGCTTCACCCAGATCCAGAAGGTCTGATCGCGCCAGCGACCAGTCACCGCGCCACCCCACTACGAAGGACCCGAAACTCATGCCTCCCAAGAAGAAAGTCGCAGCCATCGTCAAGGTGCAGCTGCAGGCCGGCTCGGCCAACCCTGCACCGCCGGTGGGTACGGCCCTCGGCCCGCACGGCGTCAACATCATGGAGTTCTGCAAGGCGTACAACGCCGCCACGGAATCCATGCGCGGAAACGTCGTCCCCGTCGAGATCACGATCTATGAGGACCGCTCGTTCACGTTCGTCACCAAGACGCCGCCCGCGGCCGAGATGATCAAGAAGGCGGCCGGCCTCAAGAAGGGTTCGGCAGTGCCGCACACCGACAAGGTCGGCAAGATCACCAAGGACCAGATCCGCGAGATCGCCACCACCAAGCTTCCCGATCTCAACGCCTCCGATGTCGAACAGGCGATGAAGATCGTGGAGGGCACCGCCCGCTCCATGGGCGTCACGACCGACTGATCTCGTCCAGCACCACCACCAGCACCACCACCAGTGGCAGGGCCGGCTGGGCCCGTTCGACCACGACTGGTCTCACCTCACAGAAAGAAGAACCAGAGATGGCACAGCACTCCAAGGCATACCGCGCGGCAGCAGAGAAGATCGACCCGGATTCGGTCTACAGCCCGCTCGAGGCGACCACGATCGCTCGGGAGTCCGGCAGCTCGAACTACGACTCCACGCTCGGGGTGTCGATGCGACTCGGGGTCGACCCGCGCAAGGCCGACCAGATGGTGCGCGGCACCGTCAATCTCCCGCACGGCACCGGCAAGACCAAGCGGGTCCTGGTCTTCGCCACCGGCGCCAACGCCGAGGCCGCCCGTGAGGCCGGCGCCGACTTCGTCGGTGCCGACGACATGGTGGAGCGCGTCAACGGCGGTTGGCTGGACTTCGACGCCGTCGTCGCAACGCCGGACATGATGGGCAAGGTCGGCCGTCTGGGTCGTGTGCTCGGCCCGCGCAACCTGATGCCCAACCCCAAGACCGGCACCGTCACGACCGACGTCGCCAAGGCGGTCGGTGACATCCAGGGCGGCAAGATCGAGTTCCGCGTCGATCGCCACTCCAACCTGCACTTCGTCATCGGCAAGGCGTCGTTCAGCGCCGAGCAGCTCGCCGAGAACTACGGCGCCGCGTACGACGAGGTCCTCCGGCTGAAGCCGGCCAGCTCCAAGGGTCGCTACGTCGGCAAGATCGTGGTCTCCGCCACGAACGGTCCCGGCGTGCCGGTCGATTCGAGTCGCATCCGCAACTACACGGGCACCGACGAGGCCTGAGCACCCGTCATCTCGACGCCCCCGTGCCGCGCCCCACTTCGGGCCCGGCACGGGGGCATCGTTCTTGCGGGGATCGTGCGCGGCGCGGTGAGGTCCGGTGGTGAACACCAGGAGTCCCAGCTGGCCCAGGATCCCCACCCCACCCAACCGTCACGAGCCGCGGTGGTCACCTCGGTGAGAATCATCCTGAAAGCCGACCTGGGCACCGCCACCCCAGCTGGCGCCCTCAGTCCCGGCGAAGCCGGCCAGACCCCACCCGATCAGGTCCGACTCAGCCGACGCCGGAGCCGTGGTGGATTTGGTGCGGTGGGCGCGCTGCCGTAGGCTGTCGATGCCGAAGACCGCTGGTCGGCCGTTCCCCGGAACGGTACGAAGGGCCCGAGAGGGCGGCCCGCGCAGGTTACGTCAGATGCTTTTCGCGTCCCGTGCCCTGTGCACGGGACGTTCGTCGTTTCACGGGCATGGCGATCGGTGCAGGAGACACACTGACCACCACGTACGTGAAAGGAGACCCATGGCACGCCAGGACAAGGCAGCAGCAGTTGCCGAACTCGCGGATCACTTCCGTGAAGCCAATGGCGCTGTGCTCACCGAGTACCGCGGTCTCACCGTCAAGCAGCTGCAGGAACTGCGGCGCAACCTCGGTGAGAACGTGAGCTATGCCGTCGCCAAGAACACGCTGACCAGGATCGCCGCCAAGGATGCAGGAGTCGAGCTCGATGACGCCCTGCTGACTGGTCCGACCGCCATCGCCTTCATCAACGGTGATGTCGTCGAGGCGGCCAAGGGTCTGCGTGACTTCGCGAAGGCCAACTCCCCCCTCATCATCAAGGGTGGCTACCTCGACGGTGCCCCCCTGAGCCCTGAGGAGATCTCGAAGCTGGCCGACCTGGAGTCGCGCGAGGTCCTCCTCGCCAAGCTCGCAGGTGGCATGAAGGCCAGCCTCACGAACGCTGCGGCGCTGTTCAACGCCCCGCTGTCGCAGGCCGCCCGAGTGCTGGGCGCCCTGCAGGCGAAGGCCGAAGCAGATCCGTCCGTTCTTGCCGCTGGGGAACCAGCAGCAGCAACCGAAACCGCTGAGGCGCCCGCCGCCGAGGCTCCGGTCGAGACCGAGGCAGCTGCCGACGTCGAGACCGCCACCGAGTCCGAGACCGAGGCACCTGCCGACGTCGAGGCACCCACCGAGGGCTGAAGCCCGATTCGATCGGGGCCCCCTCGGGGCCTCACCACAGGAAGGACGCCACCATGGCGAAGCTCAACACCAGCGACCTGCTGGACGCATTCAAGGAAATGACCCTCCTCGAGCTCTCTGAGTTCGTGAAGGAGTTCGAGGACACGTTCGACGTGACCGCAGCCGCCCCCGCGGCTGCCGCTGCAGCGCCTGCTGCTGCCGCCGAAGAGGTCGCCGAGCAGGATGAGTTCGATGTCATCCTCGAGGCTGCCGGCGACAAGAAGATCCAGGTCATCAAGGAGGTCCGCACCCTGACCGGCCTCGGCCTGAAGGAGGCCAAGGACCTCGTCGAGGGCGCTCCGAAGCCGGTCGTGGAGAAGGCGACCAAGGACGCGGCCGAGAAGGCGAAGGAGGCCCTCGAGGCCGCTGGAGCCAAGGTCACCGTCAAGTAGTTCGTCTCTGAGGATGCGGTCGTCCTGTCTCTGACAGCACCGCGAAGGCGCCCATTCCCCACCGGGGGGTGGGCGTCTTTCTCATTCGGTCAGCAGGTGATCCTTGAGTGAGGTACGTTACATCGATCGTGTCAAGGTTAACTCCGGGTTACCCCGGTGAGCCAGGTTCGTAACCCTGACGCAATCGGTTCGTTGAAGTGCTGTGCCCCGGATCACATCCGGGACACCGAAGTAGTGATGATTTGCCGACAGCCGGCAAACCGCGGGAAGCAGGAGGGGCCCACCGTGGGTGTTGAAGTCGTGGTCGAAGGGCTGACCAAGAAGTTTGGCAGCTCGCTGATCTGGCAGGACGTCTCGCTGACCCTTCCGGCAGGCGAGATCTCGGTGATGCTCGGCCCGTCGGGCACGGGCAAGTCGGTCTTCCTCAAGACGCTCATCGGGTTGCTCAAGCCGAACACCGGCCACGTCTTCATCGAGGGCGTCGACATCGCCAACTGCAAGGAAAAGGACCTGTACGAGGTCCGCAAGCTGTTCGGCGTGCTGTTCCAGGACGGTGCGATGTTCGGTTCCATGGATCTGTTCGACAACGTGGCGTTCCCGTTGCGCGAGCACACCAAGAAGTCCGAGTCCGACATCCGCTCCATCGTGATGGACAAGATGGAGCTCGTCGGTCTGTCCGGCGCGGAGAACAAGCTACCGGGCGAGATCTCCGGCGGCATGCGCAAGCGTGCCGGTCTGGCGCGTGCGCTGGTGCTCGATCCCGAGATCCTGCTGATCGACGAGCCCGACTCCGGCCTCGATCCGGTTCGCACCTCCTACATCAACCAGCTCTTCATCGACCTGAACGCCCAGATCGACGCGACGTTCCTGATCGTGACCCACGACATCAACACCGCCCGCACGGTGCCGGACAACATCGGCCTGCTCTACCACAAGCACCTGGCGATGTTCGGTCCACGCGAGATGCTGCTGACCTCCGAGGAGCCGGTCGTTGCACAGTTCCTGAACGCGCAGATGGTCGGCCCGATCGGCATGTCCGAGGAGAAGGACGCCGACGAGCTCGCCTCGGAGGAGGGCATCGCCATGCCGCCCCTGCCGCCGGTCCCGCTGCAGATCGAGCCGTCGGACGGTCGGCCCCGCAGCGGACGCCGCGAACCCGGTGAGTGGTGCCGCGAGAACGGCGTGACCCCGCCGGAAGGTTCGTTCGAGCCCGAGACAGCCACCGCCGGCGGTGCTGCGTGAGGATCGTGACCATCATGGGGAGCGTGGCGTGAGCGCCGAGACGCTCGCGCGCCCGGCCAGGGCCGCGGGAAATCTCTTCGCGTTCATGCTCGACGTGATCGTCTCGCTGTTCAAACGACCGTTCCAGCTCAAAGAGTTCCTGATCCAGTCCTGGTTCATCGTCAAGGTCACGATCATCCCGACCGCCTTCGTGTCGATCCCGTTCGGCGCCGTCATCGCGCTGCAGGTCGGCGGCCTGATCAAGCAGTTCGGCGCCCAGTCGTTCACCGGATCGGCAGCGGTGCTCGCGGTCGTGCGCGAGGCCGGCCCGATCGCGACCGCTCTGCTGATCGCCGGAGCGGCCGGCTCGGCCATCGCTGCGGACTTCGGCTCCCGCAAGATCCGCGAAGAGCTCGACGCCATGATGGTGCTCGGCATCGATCCGATCCAGCGGCTCGTCGTGCCGCGGGTGCTCGCCACCATGATGGTCGCGGTCTTCCTCAACGGCCTGGTCACGGTCGTCGGCGTGGCCGGCGGTTACGTGTTCAACGTGATCCTCCAGGACGGCACACCGGGTGCCTATCTGGCCTCATTCACCGCTCTCGCGCAGCTGCCCGACATGTATCAGGGCATGATCAAGGCCCTGATCTTCGGTTTCATCGCCGCCATCGTCGCCTCCTACAAGGGCATGAACGCCAAGGGCGGACCCAAGGGCGTCGGCGACGCGGTGAACGAGGCGGTCGTCATCACCTTCACGCTGTTGTTCATCGTCAACTTCTTCGTGTCCGCGATCTATCTCCAGCTCGTGCCACCGAAGGGGATGTGACAGATGGCCGACTCCAAGCTCGCCACCGTTGCCAAGGCTCCCGGGCAGACCCTGGACACCCTCGGACAGCAGATGCTGTTCTACATCCGGGTCTTCCGCTCGATCCCGCGCACGATCCGCGACTACGGCAAGGAGATCATCCGCCTGCTGGCCGAGGTCGCCCTCGGCTCCGGCTCGCTGGCCCTCATCGGCGGCACCGTCGGTGTCATCACCGCGATGTGCTTCTTCACCGGCACCGAGGTCGGCATCCAGGGCTACGCCGCCCTGGACCAGCTGGGCACGTCAGCCCTGACCGGGTTCGTGTCGGCGTACTTCAACACCCGCGAGATCGCCCCGATCGTCGCCGGCATCGCGCTGGCCGCCACCGTGGGCTGCGGATTCACCGCGCAGCTCGGCGCCATGCGCATCAGCGAGGAGATCGACGCCCTGGAGGTCATGGCCGTCCCCTCGCTGCCGTTCCTGGTCACGACCCGCGTGATCGCCGGCCTGATCGCGGTCGTTCCGCTGTACCTGGTCGGCCTGTTGTCCTCGTACTTCGCCACGAGACTGACCCTGACGAAGATCAACGGGCAGAGTCCGGGCACCTACGACCACTACTTCACGACGTTCCTGCCACCGGCTGACGTCCTCTGGTCGTTCGCCAAGGTCCTCATCTTCGCGATCGTCGTCATCTTGATCCACTGCTACTACGGCTACTACGCCAGCGGAGGCCCGGCGGGCGTCGGCGTCGCCGTGGGGCTGGCGGTCCGCACCTCGATCGTGGCCATCAACGTCGTCGACCTGCTCGCCTCCATGGCGATCTGGGGCACGAACGTGACCGTCAGATTGGCGGGTTGAGCATGCCTCGTACCGCCCTGCTCGAGCGCAAGTCGTCCATCCGATCGCTCGGCGCCCTGTTCATCGCCATGGTGCTGTTCTTCGTCTGGCTCACCTACGCGTTCTTCGACAAGCAATTCGTGGACTACGAGCCGGTCACGATCCGCACCAGCACGGCGGGCGTCAACCTGCCCCAGAACGCCGACGTGAAGCTGCGCGGCGTCATCGTTGGCGAGGTCCGGTCCATCGAGCCGGACGGTGCGGGGGTCAAGATGAACCTCGCCATGAAGCCGAGCCTGCTGAAGGACGTGCCGGCCGACGTCACGGCCCAGATCGTGCCCAAGACGCTGTTCGGCGAGAAGTACGTGTCGCTGATCGCGCCGCAGTCGCTGTCGGGGGAGTCGCTGAAGGCCGGTGCCGTCATCGACCGGGCCGAGGTGCCGATCGAGGTCGAGACGTTGCTCAACGACCTGCAGCCGCTGCTGACCGCCGTCGACCCGGCCGATCTGTCCTACACGTTGACGGCCGTGGCCGACGCGCTGGACGGCCGCGGCAAGCAGCTCGGCGACACGCTGGTCACGACCAACCGGTACCTGAAGAAGGCCAACCCGGACGTCCCCCAGCTGGTCGATGACCTCATCAAGCTGGGCACCGTCTCGGACGGCTACGCAGACGCCCTGCCCGATCTCGGGCGGGTCCTGCGCAACACCGTGGTCACCGGCAACACGATCGTGGCCAAGCGTGCGCAGCTGGCGGCGTTCTTCGACGAGGGCACGGCACTGTCCAACACCCTGACGTCCTTCACCGAGGCCAACGGCGACAACCTCATCGAGCTGGCTGCCGACAGCCGGCCGGTGCTGGACGTGCTGGCCGACTACTCGCCGACCTTCCCGTGCTTCCTCGGCGGCATGCGCGAGCTCATCCCGCGCCTGGACAGCGCCTTTCGTGGCGGACAGCTGCACATCAACGCGCAGGTCATCCCCAAGACCACCGAGTACCAGAAGAACGAGGCGCTGAAGCTCACCCAGGGCGACCTCGACCGGGCCTCACGCGGGCCGTCGGCCAAGAACGGCAAGGACATCAACGGCAGCAACGCCGCCACGCCCACCTGCCTGGACCTGGAGGAGATCGTGGGCAATCCCGCCCAGCAGAAGAAGCTCTCCTCGCCGAAGAATCCCTTCACGGTGCCGCCCGCGGTGTACAAGCTGCTCGACGTCAAGTCCGATCACGGCAAGTTTGGCGACGAGAGTGACTTCAAGCGGGCGGCACCGGGCGGGAGCAACCTGCAGTCCATGGTGCAGCCGAGCATGGGTGGCATCGACACCCCGGCCGAGCGGGCGGCGCTCAACACCCTGATCGGGGCCCAGGCCGGTGTCACGACGGCGGACGTTCCGGACCTGGCGTCGATGCTGGTCGGTCCGGTGCTGCGTGGAACGGCGGTGAGTGTCGAATGAAGCTCTCCCGGATCATCGACGCAGAGTCCTTCTCCGCGCTGGTCAAGCTGCTGATCTTCCTGCTGGTCACCGGCGGCGCCACCTTCCTGCTGGCGCTCGTGCTCAGCAACACCTCGTTCTCTGAGCGCTCGGAGTACAAGGCGGTCTTCGACGACGTGACCGGTGTGGCCAAGGGCGACGACGTCCGCATCGCCGGTGTGGCGGTCGGCTCGGTCACGAAGGTCGAGATCATCGAGCGCGACAAGGCGCGGCTGACCTTCAGCGTCGACGCGGACAGCTCCCTGACCCGCAACACCAACGTCACGATCAAGTTCCGCAACCTCGTCGGTCAGCGTTACCTGGCACTGACCCAGGGCTCGGCCGGCGCCAGCTCACCCCTGAAGGTCGGCAGCACGATCGGGCGGTCCAACACCCAGGAGGCACTGGACCTCAACGTGCTGCTTGACGGCTTCAAGCCGGTGTTCCAGGCGTTGTCGCCCGATGACCTGAACGCGTTCGCGTTCGAGGTCGTGCAGACCCTCCAGGGCGAGAGCGGGAACGTGGAGAGCCTGTTGGCCACCACCGACTCGCTCACCAACACCCTGGCCGGTCGCGATCAGCTGATCGGTGACGTGATCACCAACCTGTCGACCGTGCTGGACACCATCGG
>JBBSRN010000103.1:0-8634 GCA_038242985.1 Propionibacteriales bacterium
CGGCCGTTGCTGGTCGATTCGCTGGCTCGCGGGATCGCCCGCATCGGCCAGCTGCAGGACCTCGGTTCGCTCGATCTGGTCGGCGAGGGTCCTCGGTACGGATCGGGTGGCAACAGCGTGTACCGACTCGCCGACGTGTGGGGAACCGTCGGCGTCGGTCCTGACCTCGCCGAACGATTGAAGGGTCTCGACGGCGGCCCCGTCCTGCTGGTCGACGACCGTGTCGACAGCCGGTGGACGCTCACCGTCGCGGCTCGAGAGCTGCGCCGAGGAGGATCCGGACCGGTCCTACCGTTGGCGCTCGCCGTCGTGGCCTGACTCACCGGTGTGTGCGTTGCGCCCGCAGAACCGCTACGGTCATCTTCGATCAACACAACGAGAGGCACCACATGTACATCGGCGGATCCATCTTCCTGCTCGCTGTCGGCGCGATCTTGTCCTTCGCCGTCCAGGACTCCATCAACGGCATCGACCTGATCGCGGTCGGCTACATCTTGATGGCAGCCGGAGCGCTCGGCATCATCTTGAGCCTGGTCATCAATGGCCAGTCGAACGACCGGCGTCGCCGCCGTGACGACCTGCCTCCCCGCGCCTGAGGGATAACCACCGGTACCGTCGCTCGTTGTCCACCCCATGAAGCGGGGTCGTTGATGGGCGGCGTCGCCGCGATGGCACGTGCCCTCGCCGCGGTGATGACCGCGCTCGTGATGGTGCTCTCGGCCGGCGCGGCAGCGTCGGCAGCGGTCGAGACCACCGTGATCACGATCGACGAGCCGGCTCCGCCGGTGCTGTTCCCGGACGACCCGGACCTGCAGGACGCCTACGAGGACGGTTTCACCACCGGTTACTCCGTCGGTGCCGATGACGGATTCGCCAACGGTCGCCAGCGTGCCGGTGACCAGTCCGACCTGCGCGACGAGGTCGCCGACGAGGCGGAGCAGCCGGTCGAGGAGGGTGGGCGCGATCTCGGGACCGAGATCGCCCCGACCCCGACCCCGAGCCCGACGACGACCCCGAGCTCGACGCCGTCGACCAGACCGACGCCTGACCCCAGCAGTGCCGGAACTGCGTCGTACGACGAACCACCTCGACAGTCCGGAGGCGTGCCGTGGTGGCCGCTGGCGTTCGCCGTCGCAGCCACCGCCTGGTTCATCACCAGACGCGGACGCGGTGGGGCCCAGGACGCCACGGACTGAGACGACCAGGCACGACTAGAGTGCGGGGATGCCGACCCTGCGTGACGTGGTAGCCGTGCTCGACATGCTCTACGACCCCGACCGCGCCGCCGACTGGGACGCCGTCGGCATGGTCGCCGGTGATCCGGACCAGGACGTCAACAAGATCTTGTTCGCGGTCGATCCGGTGCAGGCGGTGGTCGACGAGGCCATCGCGTGGGGCGCCGACCTGGTCGTGGCCCATCACCCCCTGTGGTTGAAGGGCGTCACCTCGATGGCCGCCTCGTCGCCGAAGGGTCGCATCGTGCACACCCTGACGCGGCACGGGATCGCCCTGCACACGTGCCACACGAACGCGGACAGCCCACCCCTGGGCGTCTCGGAGTCGATGGCGGTGGCGCTCGGTCTCACCGGGCTGCGCCCGTTGGACCCCGATCCCACCCCGTCGATCGATGCGTGGATCGTGTTCGTTCCCAACGAGGACTCCGCGCGGGTGGTGGCAGCGATGCACGCTGCGGGCGCCGGGGGGATCGGCGACTACGACCAGGTGTACTTCCGGTCCCAGGGTGTCGGCTCGTTCCGGCCGATCGACGGCGCGAATCCAGCGATCGGCCGGATCGGCGAGGTCGAACAGGTGCACGAGACCCGGATCGAGCTGGTCGCGCACCCGCAGCTGCGATCGGCGATCCGTGCAGCGATGGTCGCAGCGCACCCCTATGAACAGGTGGCGCACCAGGTGCTGGAGATCCTGTGCGGACCCGACGACCGCGGCAGCGGTCGCATCGGGGTGCTGCCGCAGCCCACCACCGTCGGGGAGTTCGCGAAGACCGTCACGCGGTCGTTGCCGGCCCACCACAGCGCCAACCGGGTCGCCGGGGACCTGGACCGCCCGGTCTCGACCGTGGCGGTGTGCGGCGGTTCCGGTGACTTCCTGCTCGACACGGCCACGGCTGCCGGCGCCGACGTCTACGTGACCTCGGACCTGCGTCACCATCCGGTGAGCGAGCACCTGGAGTCCGGCGGCTGCCCCGTCATCGATGTGCCGCACTGGTCAGGGGAGTGGACGTGGTTGCCGGTGGCCGCAGCAGCCGTCGCAGAACGGGTCGCCGGAGTGCAGACACGGGTGTCCGAGATCGTGACCGATCCGTGGACATCGCACGAGACGGGTACGGTGTCCCGGTGAGAGCCGATGACACCGCCCAGTTCGCCCTGCTCGACGTCCAGTCGCAGGATGCGGCCATAGCGCAGCTGACCCACCGCCGTGGATCGCTGCCCGAGCTGGCGCGCATCGCCGAGCTGCAGCAGCAGCGCGAGCAGCTGGACGGCACCCGCATCGAGACCGAGACCGCGGTGACCGATCTGTCCCGCGAGCAGAAGAAGGCCGAGGGCGAGGTCGAGCAGGTCAGGTCGCGCCGCACCCGCGACGAGGAACGCCTCACGTCCGGCGCCATCACCAACCCGAAGGACCTGTCCAGCCTGCAGCACGAGCTGACAGCCCTTCAGCGCCGCATCTCCACGCTGGAGGACGAGGAGCTGGAGGTCATGGAGCGCCTCGACGAGGCCCAGGCGCGACTGATCAACGCATCGGCCGACCTGGCGTCGGTCGACACCGAGCTGCAGCACCTGTCCGCTGCCCGCGACGCCGCCGTCGTCGAGATCGACAGCCGTATCGACGACGCGCGCGCCGATCGTCAGCTCGTCGTGGACCAGGTCCCCGACGACCTGCTCGCCCTCTACGAGAAGATGCGGGCGAACAAGGATGGCGTCGGTGCTGCTGCCCTTCGGGCCCGCAAGTGCGAGGGTTGCAGTCTCGAGCTCAACAGCGCGGACCTGCGTGATCTGGCCGCCGCCCCCGAGGGTGAGGTCCTGCGTTGTCCTGAGTGCGACCGCATCCTGGTGCGCACCGCCGAGGCAGGCATCTGACCGGTCGGGCTGCTAGATCTCCGAGACGATCACGTCGAGGCAGGTGCCGCGGCGTTCGGTGACCCAGCCGAGATCCCGCAGAATCGACTCGAGCTCGTCGATGCTGCCCGGATCGGCACCGGACGACAGCAGATCGCGCACGATTCGGCCCTTCGTGGCCTTGTTGAAGTGGCTGACGATCTTGCGCTCGCCCCGGTGCTCGTGCAGCACCCGCAGCGACGTGGTCCGCTCGGCGATCGAGGTCGGCGGCCTGCCGAGCGCCACGTAGGTGCCTGAGCGCAGGTCGACCACCAGGCCCTCGCCTGCCGTCTCGGCGATCACGCGGGGCAGCACCGGGCGCCAGCGACCGGCCACCGGACCCAGCCGCGGCAGCGACACGGTGCCGGACATCCGGTACGCGGGGATGCGGTCGGACGGTCGCAGCAGCCCGAACAGCGCACTGGCCACGGCGAGGGTCTCGTCGGCGCGGGCACGGGCCGACGGATCGAGGGAGGGCAGGTCGAGGGCCGCGAACAGCACTCCGGTGTACACGTGGTCGGCACGTGCAGTCGGTTCGGTCCACAGCGCTGCGTCGATCTCGAGGGCCTCGGCCTGGGTCGGCCCGAGGCCCAGCACCTCGGCGGCCCGCTTCGGGTTGCCGGCGCAGACCTTCACCAGGGTGCGCAGCAGCTGCTCGCGGGTCGGGGCGAGACGGGGAAAGGACAGCGACGCGGGATCGAGGGGGGCTCCGGTCACCGGTCGGGTCTTGCCCTCGGAGGGTGGGAGCAGCACGAGCACGGATCGACCCTACCGAGTGCCGCTCACCACCAACCGGCACCGTCGATGATCAGCAGCACCCCGAAGACGACGAAGGCAAGCGTGGCCCCGATCTTGATCAGTCGCTCCGGCAGGTGCCGGCCCAGCGTCGCGCCGACGATGATCGCCAGCGCATCTGCGGCGACCATCCCGATCGTGCTGCCGATCCAGGTGCCGAGCCAGCCTTCCTGCGTCGCGAGCGTGATGGTGGCGAGCATGGTCTTGTCGCCGAGCTCGGCCAGCATGAAGGCGACCCCGACAGCCACGATGGCCGCGCCGGTGCTGGTGCGTGCCTTGTCGGCCTCGTCGTCGCTCAGCTCGTCGCCGCGCCACGTCCAGGCCGCGAACGCCAGGAACGCGATGCCGGCGACGATCGAGATCGTGCCCTGGCGCTCGGAGAAGCTGTCGCCGATCCAGTAGCCGATGCCGACGGACGCCAGGTGGACCAGCGCGGTGGCTGCGGTGATGCCGATCAGCACGTCGCGCACCCGATAACGGGTCGCGAAGGTCATGGCCATCAGCTGGCTCTTGTCGCCGAGCTCGGCCACGAAGATCACGGCGGTGCTCAGCAGCAGGGCGTACATCGACACAGGCTCCTCGTCACCTGGACGAAGAGCCTGAACGACGAGTCCTCGACCAGGCTGTCGTTTTCGTACAGGACAGAACTGGTCGAAAGTCTCGTCCGCCAGAGCAACTGATCAAGATCAGCGCCTGGCCTGCTGCACCGGACCGCTCCTGCTGAGGAATCAGCGACGAGTGATCAGCATGTCGACACAGCCGTTGGGGACTACTCCCTTTCGTGCTTCGAAGCCTAACGCACCCCCTGGGGCCAGCGTGACCATGGCCGACGACTGCTCGGCTAGGATGGACCGCGAATGAGTCGGCCGGGCGGCCGCGGTCTGCCTTCGGGCGGATCGAGGAAAGTCCGGACTCCACAGAGCGCGGTGGTGGCCAACAGCCACCCACGGTGACGTGCGGGACAGTGCCACAGAAATCAGACCGCCAGCGGCCCCAGGCTCATGTAGTCGGGGGTGCGGGTAAGGGTGAAACGGTGAGGTAAGAGCTCACCAGCGTGCCGGGTGACCGGTGCGGCTAGGTAAACCCCACCGGGAGCAAGATCAAGAGGGTGCTTCGGCACCTGCGCTGACGGGCTGCTCGTCTGATGTCAGCGGGTAGGTCGCACCGAGGCGTCCAGCAATGGGCGCCCCAGATGGATGGTCGCCCCCGTTTCGGCGGGACAGAATCCGGCTTACAGGCCGGCTCATTCACCCATCTGCCGATGGTTGGCGAGCGCGCTACGTTCGAAGCATGACTTCTGTTCCCATGATCACCCTGAACAACGGCACCGCCATCCCCCAGCTCGGCTTCGGCGTCTTCCAGGTACCGCCGGAGGACACCAAGGACGCGACGCTCACGGCTTTCGAGGTGGGCTACCGGCACATCGACACCGCCCAGATGTACGGCAACGAGGCCGGCGTCGGAGAGGCGCTCGCCGCGTCCGGGCTGGATCGCGACGACGTGTTCATCACGAGCAAGCTGAACAACGGCTTCCACGCCCACGACGACGCGATCTCGGCGTTCGAGGGCACCCTGTCGGCGTTGGGCGTCGAGCACATCGATCTGTTCCTGATCCACTGGCCGCTGCCGGGCATCGAGGTGGACTTCGTCGAGACGTGGAAGGCGCTGGAGGAGGTCTACCGCGACGGCCGCGCGAAGGCGATCGGCGTCTCGAACTTCCAGGCCAACCACCTGCGCCGACTGGTCGACGAGACCGACATCGTGCCTGCGGTCAACCAGATCGAGGTGCACCCCTACCTGGCGCAGGACGAGCTGCGCGAGGTGTGCCGCGAGCTGGGCATCGCGGTCGAGGCGTGGTCGCCGATCGCCCAGGGCCTGGTGCTCGATGACCCCACCATCGCCGGCATCGCGGCCGAGGTCGAGCGCACGCCCGCGCAGGTCGTGCTGCGCTGGCACGTCCAGCGCGGCGACATCGTGTTCCCGAAGTCGGTCACCAAGGAGCGGGTGGAGGAGAACTTCGCGCTGTTCGACTTCGAGCTCGACGACTCGCAGATGAGCTTCATCGGTGCACTCGACCGTGGCGAGCGCACCGGTCCGAACCCCGACGAGTTCAACTACATCCCCGACTGAGCTCAGGATCCTGAAGGCTGCCCTGAGCGCCCGCGCTCAGGGCAGCGTCAGGATCTCTGCGCCGGTGGGCGTGACGAGGACGGTGTGCTCGAACTGTGCCGTGCGGGAGTGGTCGGTGGTGACGGCGGTCCAGCCGTCGTCCCACTGGTCCCAGTCGGCACGTCCCAGCGTCAGCATCGGTTCGATCGTGAAGGTCATGCCCACTCGCATCGGCGTGGTCGCATCGGGATCGTCGTAGTGCGGCACGATCAGGCCGTCGTGGAACGCCGGACCGACACCGTGCCCGGTGAACTCGCGCACGACGCCGTAGTCGAATCGCTTGGCGTAGGACTCGATGACGCGGCCGATGGCGTTGATCTGACGTCCCGGCTGCACGGCGCGGATGGCGCGCATCGTGGCCTCGTGGGTGCGTTCGACCAGCAGGCGCGACTCCTCGTCGACGTCGCCGACCAGGAACGTGCGACTCGTGTCGCCGTGCACGCCCCCTGAGTAGGCGGTGATGTCGATGTTGACGATGTCGCCGTTGCGCAACCGGCGGTCGTCGGGGATGCCGTGGCAGATGACCTCGTTGACGCTGCTGCACAGGGACTTGGGGAAGCCGCGGTAGCCGAGCGTCGACGGGTAGGCGTCGTGGGCGACCAGGAAGTCGTGCGCCGCGGCGTCGAGGGCGTCGGTCGTGATGCCGGGACGGACCATCTGGCCGACGAGCTCGAGCGCCTGGGCGGCTAGACGGCTGGCGACGCGCATCGCCGCAATCATCTCGGCGTCACGCACCAGGGGACCGCGGTACGGCAGGGGTTCGATCTGCCCCACGTACTCGGGACGGTCGATCGACCGGGGCACGCTGCGCTCGGGCGAGACGACTCCGGCGACGACCAGTTCGGTGGTCAGTTCGGTCACTGGCCCACCATAGGCCCGCTGGACGTCGGGGGTTGGGGCAGGATGGGGCCATGAGCGACGAGAAGTTCTACTACTGCACCAAGCACGACACCGTCGAGGGCGAAGAGGGTTGTCGCGCTGCGGACCGGCTCGGGCCCTACGACAGCGCTGCGGAGGCCTCGCGCGCGCTGGAGACCGCCGCCGAGCGCACGAAGCAGTGGGACAACGACCCGGACTGGAACGATCGTGAATCCGGCGAGGACGGTCCCCAGGACGCTCCCAAGCGTTGACGGCGGACACGTGAGTCGTCGCCGCCGTCTACGACTACGGCTGCACCGCTCGGGGCCCTGGATCGGCGTCGCGGGGCTGGTCGTGGTGCTCTGGCTCTCGGTCAGCACGGTGCTCTACGCGCCCTGGTGGGCCGTCGTGCTGATCTGCCTGTTGCTGGTGCCGCAGGCGGTGCTGCTGAACCGGTGGGCCCGGACGCGACCGCAGTCCTGCCCCTGGATACCGGCCGCAGGCGCAGCAGTGTGGTTCCTCGTGGTGCTGGCCGGCGCGCAGTGGTGGGGTTGGTCGACCTGATGGTTCGACCGTCGATCAGCTCTCGAACGAGTGCTGGTCCTCGGGGAACGCGCCGTCCTTGACGTCGGCCACATAGGCCTGCGCGGCCGCCAGCATGATCGAGTGCAGATCGGCGTATCGCTTGACGAAACGAGGCGCCTTGACGGTGTTCAAACCCATCATGTCCTGCCACACCAGCACCTGGGCGTCGCAGTCGATGCCCGCGCCGATGCCCACGGTGGGGATGCGCAGCGCCGCGGTGACCTCGGCGGCCACCGGGGAGGGGACCATCTCCATGACGATGGCGAACGCGCCGGCCTCCTGCAGCGCCAGCGCCTCCTCGACCATGCGCGCCGCTCCGTCGCCGCGGCCCTGCACCCGGTAGCCGCCCAGGTTGTGCTCGGACTGCGGGGTGAATCCGATGTGCGCGCAGACCGGAATGCCGCCGTCGGTGAGCAGCTTGACCTGCGGCACCATCGCCAGTCCGCCCTCGAGCTTGACCGCGTGGGCGCCGGCCTCCTTCATGAATCGCACCGCCGTGTCGAAGGCGCGCTCGGGCGATCCCTGGTACGACCCGAACGGCAGGTCGGCCAGCACGAGTGCGTGCGGCGCGGATCGTGCGACGGCCCGAACCAGGGGGATCAGCTCGTCGACGGTGACTGGGAGCGAGGTGGCGTTGCCGTACACGTTGTTCGACGCGGAGTCGCCGACCAGGAGCACCTCGACGCCGGCCTCGTCGAACGTGGCCGCGGTGTACTGGTCGTAGGCGGTCAGCATCGTCCACTTCTGGCCCTGGAGCTTCATCTGCTGCAGGTGGTGGGTGCGGACGCGCTTGCGGGCGGCCGGTGCTGCGGCCGCAGGTCCGGTGCCGTACGGCGCGGTCTCTTCCGGGGTGGCCTCGGCCATGGTGGTTCTCCTGTTCGTCTCGCAGCCCTCGGTGGGGTCCACGGATGTGGCACCAGCGTGCCAGACCTGCTGGCTGCACCCCGCAGGTGTGACCAGCGCCCTCGCCCGGTGGGCGGTGACTAGCTCGGCTTTCCGGCGTCGGTGAGCCGATTTTTCAACCGCCAGATCGAGTGAAGGCCGACTAAGTCACCGCCCACGGGCGTTGGCACGAGCTAGCCAGTGACTCACCGTTTCGGGGCAGGCAGGC
>JBBSRN010000104.1:0-8549 GCA_038242985.1 Propionibacteriales bacterium
CAGGTTCTCGGTGAGATGGTCGGCTTCCGCCGGAGCCTGCCCGGTCTGATGGCCGACCAAGTCACCGCACCAGATGGGTAGCGGGCGAGGCTCGCACCTCTAGCCTCGAAGTTTCATCGTTCGGTCTGGTGACACGGGCCTGAGCGCACGGAAGTGCCTGTCATATCGGGAAGAATTGTGTTTGCGAAGACAACAGTTCGAACCGATTGAAAGGCACTCCGTAGATGAAGAATATCGTGGCTGGTCGTCGTGTCCATGTCGCTGCTGGCAGCGAGTCGTTGATCTCCTCATCAGGTGTGTCGTTGCTGGCGCAGGCCGCGTCAGTCAGCGGCCTGGCAGATGCGTTGTCCGAGGGGTTGTCCTCCTGGCGCAAGCCGACCGCGGTGCACGACCCGGGCAAGGTCGTGCTGGACCTGGTGCTCGCGATCGCCGCTGGCGGCGACTGTTTGGCGGACGTATCGCTGGCCCGGGCCCAGCCCGAGCTGTTCGGCTGCGTGGCGTCCGATCCCACAATCAGCCGCCTCATCGACGCCCTGGGTTCGGACTCGGCTGCTGCGGTCGCTGCGGTCCGGGTTGCCCGCGCATCGGCGCGGGCGAAGGTCTGGGACCACCACAGCCCGTTCGCCGACGCAGACTCCACGGTCGTGGTGGATCTGGACGCAACTCTGATCGGAGCTCACAGCGAGAAGGAGCTCGCGTCGCCGAACTACAAACGCGGGTTCGGGTTCCACCCGATGATGGCGTTCGTTGACCACGGTGTCGGCGGGACCGGTGAACCGTTGGCCGCACTGTTGCGGACCGGGACAGCGAACGCGAACAACGCCGCCGACCAGATCCGAGTGCTTGATGACGCACTGGCTCAACTACCCGCCGACATCCGGCCCGGGGTGCTGGTCCGTGGCGACGGCGGGTCAGGGGTCAAGGCCTTCGTGGATCACATCAGCGGCCTGGGATTGCAGTACTCGGTCGGGATGAACGCCCGTCAACCTGTCCTCGAAGCGCTCGCCGCACTGCCCAGACAGGCGTGGAAGAAGGCCCTGGACCCCGGCGGTCAACGCCGCGAAGGCGCGCTCGTTGCTGAGCTGACCCGCTGGCTGCCTGAAACCTTCACCGGCTGGCCCGAAGACATGAGGGTCATCGCCCGAAAGGAACGTCCTCACCCCGGCGCGCAACTACGGATCACCGACGAGAACGGGTGGCGGATTCAGATATTCGCGACCAACACCACAGGGTCGACGCTGGCCGCCCTCGAGGTCCGACACCGCTCCCGCGCCCGCTGCGAAGACCGGATCCGCAACCTCAAAGACACCGGCGCCAGCAACCTGCCGCTGCACGCATTCGACAAGAACCAGATCTGGCTCGAACTGGCCCAACTCGCCTCAGAACTGATCGCCTGGACCCAGCTCCTGGCCTTCCACGACCTCCCCGCCAGAGTCTGGGAACCCAAAAGAATCCGACTCCGAATCCTGGCCGTCGCCGGCCGGATCATCACCACCGCAAGACGCCGCATCCTGCGACTGAGCAGACGATGGCCCTGGACCGATCTGATCCTGACCGGCCACCGCAGGCTCGCAGCGATCATCTGACCAAATCACCTGACACCACTACCGAAAGGGCTCGGAGAACCGGCGACAAGCAGCGCCGGGATCACCACACGCCCCGACCCCAAAGTTTCTGATCAGAAACCCCACAACCATCCCCACACGAGTCGAGAACTCAACGACCGTCACGACGAAAGATCGAGGCTAGGCTTGCTGCATGAGTGATCCGGCCTACCGCCTCGTCGCTGCCCCCCGAGAGCTCCAGCTCTCCGATCGCTTCTTCGGCCGGTTCCGCCGCGTCGGCCTGCGCGGTGTGCTCGCCGATCTGAATCGCGTCGGCAGCCATGCCGAGGTACCTGGCGAGGCGCCGGTCGCCGGGATGAGGTGGCAGCGCGACGACCAGGACACCGAGCGCTGGTTCCCTCAGGGCATCACGACCTCCGCCGACGCCTATGGCGCCGATCCCGCCGGCGGGATGTTCGAGGGCCACGACGTCGTCATGACCAGCTGGTACAGCCGCGGCTGGCTCGGCTGGCTGCGCCTCGGCTCGCGCATCTCGGTGATCGACTGGACCGACGAGACGCCACCGCGGTATCGCCACGTCCTGCTCGTGGAGCCTCGGCGATTCCTGGGCCTCTTCCACCGGCTGCGTCCGGTTCGGGTCCACGCCGGCGGCATCGTCTGGTACGGCAAGCACCTGTTCGTCGCGGGCAGCTCCACCGGGGTCCGGGTGTTCCGGCTGGATGACATCGTCCGCGTCCGCAACCGGGTTCGCACCAAGGGATACCGTTACGCGCTGCCGCAGTTCTCCTTCTTCGCCGCCGAGCACGACGGCGACGCCACCGCGATGACGTACTCGTTCATGTCGCTGGACCGAGCGGGCGAGGAGCACCACCTGGTCGCCGGCGAGTACGGCCGCAAGGGCGGCAGCCACCGGCTCATCCGCTACGCGATCGATCCGGACACCGAGCTGTTGGGCTGCGACGAGCGTGGCTGGGCCGTGCCGATCGATCTGCACGACCGGCAGATCCCGCGGATGCAAGGTGCCGTGATCGCCGGCGGCACGTGGGCCGTGACGTCGAGCAACGGCGAGGACAACGCCGGTGACCTCTGGGTCGGCACGCCGGGGGAGTTCGTCCGTCATCGCGGCGTGCTGCCGACCGGGCCCGAGGACATCACCTACCTCCCGCAGCGTCACCAGCTGTGGTCGTTGACCGAGTGGCCGGGCCGCCGGTGGGTCTACGCGATCGACGCCGGGCGGTGGCTCGGCACCTGATCGCCTGCTAGGCCGACGTCAGGATCTCGAGCAGCTCGCCGACCGCCTGCTGGTTGCCCGCGACGTGCCAGCGGTGTCCGCGGTGCTCGACGACCTCGGCACGCCCGCCGGCAGCCCGCACCAGCGCCTGGCCGGGCAGCCAGTCCCAGTCCGGGGCGGAGTGCTGGGCCCAGACGCCGAGGCGTCCGCCAGCCACACCGGCGAGGTCGCACGACCCGGATCCGAGGATGCGCGGCGTGGCGACGCCTCCCGCCAGCGCGAGCCAGACTTCCCGGACGTCCGGGTCCTGCAGGGTCGTGGGGTGCACGTAGGTGGCGAGGCTGCACTCGTGCAGCGGCCGGTCGACCAGCCGCTCCACCGCGATGCCGTCGAGCGTCGTCCGGTGGTCACGGCCGCCGAGCCAGGTCTCGCCGGTGACGGGCTGGTGCACGGCGCCGAGCACGGTGCCGTCGGCGTCCTGGAGCGCCAATGCGCTGCACCAGTAGGCCAGTCCGGAGAAGAAGTTGTAGGTGCCATCCACCGGATCGATGACCCACCGGCGTCCGGTCGTGCCCTCCCGGTGGCTGCCCTCCTCGCCGAGCAGCCCGTCATCAGGCCGTTGCCGGGCGAGGGTGGCGGTCACCAGCTCCTCGGCCGCATGGTCGGCGGCCGTCACGACATCGCTGATCGACGTCTTCTGCTCGGCGTCCAGGCCATCGACCCGCATGGCCGCGGCCAGGGCCCCGGCCCGGGTCACCAGATCGACGGCCAGCTCGATGTCACGCATGCGATCAGCGTAGTGAGGCGTCCTTGCGCGGGGTCGGCCCCGTCGCCGGGCTGACGTCGCGCGACGACGTCAGCAACAGGCGGGTGGCTGCGGCCACCAGGATCGCCGCACCCAAGATGTGGACGGCGACCAGTGCGATCGGCAGATCGGTGAAGTACTGGACGAAGCCGATGAGGCCCTGGGCCAGCTCGACGACCAGCAGCACGACGGCGGCGGTCCGGACGACGCCGGCACTGCGCCAGATGCACAGGGCCGTGAGCGCCACGAGCAGGTAGACGCTGGCGGCGTGCACGTGGCTCATGAGCTGCGGGTCCAGACCGTTGCGGGGGGAGTCAAGATCGCCGGCGTGGGGTCCGGCGCCGGTGACGACCGTGCCGAGGTAGACCGTGACCCAGGTCGAGGCGTACGTGATCTGGACGATCGGCGAGCCGGCAGCGGGATGGTCGCCGCGCACCCGCAGGATCAGCAGCACCGACAGGGCGACCAGGGCCATCGACAGCATCATGTGCAGCGCGACGATCCACGGATTCAGGTCGGTCAGCACCGTGATGCCACCGATGACCCCCTGGAACGGGACGCCCGCGGCCAGCACCACCGCCAGCTGCCGCAGGGAGCGCGAGGAGCCGGTCCAGCGCCAGACGGCCACCACCATGGCGATCACGACGGCGATCAGCACGTACGTGAGCATCCGGTTGCCGAACTCGATGACGCCGTGGATGCCCAGCTCGCGGTGCGGCACGAACGACTGGTCGGTGCACTTCGGCCAGGTGGGGCAGCCCAGCCCGGATGCGGTCAGCCGCACCAGCCCGCCGGTCAGGATGATCAGGGTGTTCGCGACCAGCGTCGCGACGGACCACCAGAGGACGGCGCGACGATCAGGACGCAGTGGGTTGGGGATCAGTGCTGGACGAACCCGGGTCCGGTTCACTCCCACTTGAAGCTCCTTGCCACGAGGAGCCCTGCACCGAGGGCCCAGACGGTCAGGACGACGAGGACCAGCGGTTGGGGTCCGGTGCCGGCGAACGTGTCACGCAGTCCCTGGCCGAGGGCGCCGGACGGCAGGAGCTCGAGCAGGTGCTGGACCGACTGGGGGTAGCGGGACAGCGGCACGAGGAGGCCGCCGCCGACCAGCAGCAGCACGTACACCAGGTTCGCGACCGCCAGGGTCGCCTCGGCGCGGAGCGTGCCCGCGATGAGCAGCCCGAGCGCGCCGAACGCCGCGGTGCCCAGCACGACCAGCAGCAGCATCTCGGCGACCGCGACGAGGCCGCCGGACGGCTGCCATCCCAGCAGGAGTCCCACGGCAGACAGGACTGCGAGCTGCACGATCTCGACCACCACGACGGCGGCGATCTTGCCGACCAGCAAACCCCAGCGGGGCAGTGGCGACGCACCGAGACGCTTCAGGACGCCGTAGCGCCGCTCGAAGCCCGTCGCGATCGCCAGGGACGTGAAGGAGGTCGACAAGACGGCGAGGGCGAGGATGCCGGGCGTGATGATGTCGATCGGTCGCCCCGGTCCCAGGTCGACGATGCGATCGGCGTTGGCTCCGACCACCAGCAGCAGCAGCGGGATGACCAGCGTGAGCAGCAGCTGTTCGCCGTTGCGCGTGAGCAGCCGCAGCTCCATGACGGCCTGGCTCCGCAGCATCTGCGGGTACGGCGCGGCGCCGGGACGGGGGGACAGGTCGAGGCGGACCGCCCGGGTGCTCGGTGGCGTCATCGAAGGCTCCTGCCGGTCAGGTCGAGGAAGCGATCCTCGAGCGTCTGACGCTCGACCATCACCGAGTCCGTCAGCACTCCGCGCTCGGCGCACCACGTCATCAGCTGCACCAGCAGCGCCGGATCGACGTCGCCGGTGACGACGTACGATCCGGCGGCCACCTCCTCGACCACGCTGTCGCGCGGCAGCGCGAGCATCAGGCTCTGGACGTCGAGGCCGGCCCGGGCGACGAAGCGAATGGTGTTCTGGGCGCCGGTCAGAGCCAGCTGCGCGACAGTGCCCTGCGCGATCACCTGCCCGTGATCGACGATGTGCACGAAGTCGCTGAGCGCCTCGGCCTCGTCCATGAAGTGGGTGGAGAGCACCGTGGTGACGCCGTGCCCACGCAGCTCGTTGACCAGGTCCCAGGTGGCGCGGCGGGCGGCCGGGTCGAGACCGGCCGTGGGCTCGTCGAGGAACAGCAGCTCAGGGCGACCCACCACGGCCATGGCCAGGCTGAGCCGCTGCTGCTGACCGCCGGACAGGCGCCGGTACGGCGTGCGGCCGTAGGACTGCATGCCCAGACGTTCGATCAGCAGGTCGACGTCGAGCGGATGGGCGTGCAGCGACGCGATGTGCCGCACCATCTCGTGGGCCCGTGAGCCGGACCAGGCGCCACCGGACTGCAGCATGACCCCGACCCGTGGTCGCAGTGCCGTGGCGTCGGCGCGCGGGTCGAGACCGAGCACACGGACCGAGCCGGCCTGGGGTTCACGAAATCCTTCGCAGGTCTCGATCGTGGTGGTCTTGCCGGCCCCGTTGGGCCCGAGTATCGCGGTGACCGTGCCAGCCTCGACGCTGAGCGAGAGCCCGTCGACCGCGGTCGTGTCGCCGTAGCGCATGAGGAGGTCGACGACCTCGACGGCGGGCTGATTCACGCTCCCAGTGTAGGTCGCGGCGACTCGTGCCGTGAGTGCGCCACCGATGCCTCGACCCATCGGGAAGACTGTCGTCATGGACCTGCCCGTCATGCCACCGTTCAGGCCGATGCTGGCCAAGTCGATCAAGGGCGTTCCCGCCGCGGACTCGGTCGAGGGCGGCCTGTCCTACGAGCCGAAGTGGGACGGTTTTCGCTGCGTCGTGTTCCGCGACGGTGACGAGGTCGTGCTCGGCAGCCGGTCGACCAAGGACCTGGCCCGATACTTCCCCGAGCTGGTCGAGGCATTCCGGCGCGAGCTGCCCGAACGGGTCGTGCTGGACGGTGAGATCTTCCTGGCCGTCCAGGGGCGGCTGGAGTTCGACGTCCTGTCGCAGCGCATCCACCCGGCTGCCTCGAGGGTCGACATGCTGGCGACGAGCACCCCGGCGTCGTTCGTGGCCTTCGATCTGCTGGCACTGGCCGACGAGTCGTACGTGGACCGGCCTTTCGGGGAGCGTCGGGCCGCGCTCGAGACGGCGTTGTCCGAAGCCGAGGCTCCGGTGCACGTCACCCGCACCACCACCGACGCCGCCGAGGCCGAGCGGTGGTTCGGGCTCTTCGAGGGTGCCGGCCTGGACGGCGTCGTGGCCAAGGCGCTGACGGCGTCGTACGCGCCCAACGGGCGCACCATGCTCAAGATCAAGCACGCACGCACCGCCGACGTGGTGGTCGCGGGATTTCGGCTCCACAAGACGTCCACCGACGATCGGCCGCTGCTCGGCTCGATGCTGCTGGGTCTGTTCGACGACGACGGCATGCTCCAGCACGTGGGCGTGGCGGCCTCGTTCACCGAGGCTCGGCGGGCCGAGCTGTTCGATCAGCTCGACGCGATGCGGGTTCCGCTGACCGAGCACCCGTGGGGCAGGTGGCAGCAGGCCGAGGCCCAGGCGGGGGACCGGCTGCCGGGTGGACAGAGTCGTTGGAGCGGCACCAAGGACCTGTCGTTCGCCACCATCGCGCCGACCCTGGTGGCCGAGGTCGGGTACGAGCACATGGAAGGCACCCGATTTCGTCACACCGCGCAGTTCAAGCGGTGGCGCGACGATCGTGAGCCCGAGTCGTGCACCTACGAGCAGCTCGAGGAGATCGCGTCGTACGACCTGGGCGAGGTCCTGACCTGACCGCTCAGGTCTCACCCATCTGGTGCAGACGCCGCAGGAAGGTCTCGTCGGGGACCAGGGCATCGCCGGAGCGCAGCTCGTCCGCCACGGCACGGGGCAGTGCGCCGGCCGTGCGCATCTCGGTGTGCAGATCCTGCATCCGATGGTCCAGGACGGCGGCGGACTCCGCTGCCTCCTTCAGCCCGTCGAGCAGCGACTGGGGCACGTCGTCGCGGTACTTGTAGAAGATCTTGTGCTCGAGGCTGGCCCAGAAGTCCATCGCGATGGTGCGCATCTGCACCTCGACCGTGACAGCGGATGCGCCGTCGGTGAGGAACACCGGGACCTGCAGGAGTGCGTGCAGGCTGCGGTACCCGTTGGGCTTCGGCTGCTCGATGTAGTCCCGCACATCGACGACGGTCACGTCGTCCTGACCACACAGCTGGTCGAACACCCGGCGAACATCGGACACGAAGCTGCAGGTGACACGCACTCCGGCGATGTCGGTGATGGTCTGGCCGATCGACTCGAACGTCGGTGCCGTGCCCTTGCGTCCCATCTTCTCCAAGATGCTCTCGGGTCGCTTGAGCCGCGAGGAGATGCTCTCGATCGGATTCTCCTCGTGCAGGTGGGCGTACTCGTCGCGCAGGATCGTCAGCTTCGTGACGATCTCGTCCATGCCGAAGCGGTACTGCATCATGAATCGGGTGAAGTCCTGACGCAGCTGCAACATGTCGCCGTCGGGTGCCCCGGCTCCGAACTGCTCGATCAGTCGGCCGAGGTCCAGGCCGCGAGGAGTGTCGTCCACCCCGACACTGTAGGCCGACCGCTCGGTCGCCCCGGTGGCGTGGATCACGTGCGCGACGCCACACCGTTCCTGAGACACCGCCGGACCAGTTCTCAGGACTCGTTCGTACTGTGGATGACTTGCACGGTCCGCGCTCGGGCCTGTCGTCAACCCTGAGGACCGAACGATGAACCATGCAACGCCGCGCCACCGCGCGGACGACCGACGCTCGCCCCGCCTGCTGTCGCGTCGCAACGTCACCGCCGCAGCGATCAGCGGCATGCTGCTGACCGGTGGTGCGGTCGCCGCAACATCGGTCGTGGGCGCCTCGTCGCAGGTCGCTGTCGCGCAGACCAGCGGGTCGAGCCAGGGTGAGCCGCCGGCCTCGGCGCGCGCCGC
>JBBSRN010000105.1:0-8530 GCA_038242985.1 Propionibacteriales bacterium
CCGGGCTCGGCGACAGCAGATTCTCCTCCGGACCGATGGTGCCGGCCAAGGACGTGACGATCTCCTCGCGAATGGCATCGAGCGGCGGATTCGTGACCTGGGCGAACAGCTGCGAGAAGTACTCGAACAGTGACCGCGGCCGGTCCGAGATGGCAGCGATGGGCGTGTCGGTGCCCATGGAGCCGATCGCCTCGGCGCCCGAGCGGGCCATCGGCGCGATCAGGAGGCGCAGCTCCTCCTCGGTGTATCCGAACACCTGCTGGCGCCGGGTGACCGAGGAGTGCGTGTGCACGATGTGCTCCAGATCGGGCAGGTCGTCGAATCGCACCAGTCCGGAGTAGAGCCACTCGTCGTACGGATGCTCGGCGGCGAGGTCGTTCTTGATCTCGTGGTCCTCGATGATCCGATGCTCGGTGAGATCGAGCAGGAACATCTTGCCGGGCTCGAGGCGACCCTTGCGGGTGATGGTCGACGGGTCGATGTCCAGCACACCGGCCTCCGAGGCCAGGACGACCAGCCCGTCCTGGGTGACCAGGTACCGGCCCGGACGCAGACCGTTGCGGTCCAGCACCGCGCCGATCTGGTTCCCGTCACTGAAGCTGACGCAGGCGGGCCCGTCCCAGGCCTCCATGATCGAGCTGTGGAACTCATAGAACGCCCGGCGCGCGGGATCCATCTCAGTGTCGTTCTCCCACGCCTCGGGGATCATCATCATCACCGCGTGCGGCAGGCTCCGACCGCCGAGGTGCAACAGCTCGAGCACCTCATCCAGCGATGCGGTGTCGCTGCCGAGGGGATCGCAGATCGGGTACAGGCGCTGCAGGTCCCCGGGGATCACGTCGCTGGCGAGGGTCGCCTCGCGGGCCCGCATCCAGTTGCGGTTGCCGCGTGCGGTGTTGATCTCCCCGTTGTGCGCGACGAAGCGGAACGGATGGGCCAGCGGCCAGCTGGGGAACGTGTTGGTGGAGAAGCGGCTGTGCACGATCGCCAGCGCCGACTCGACGCGCTCGTCGGACAGGTCGGGGAAGAACGTCTCCAGCTGTTCGGTCGTGAGCATGCCCTTGTAGATCAGGGTGCGGCACGACAAGGACGGGAAGTACACGCCGGTCTCGCGCTCGGCCCGCTTCCGCAGGCAGAACGCCATGCGGTCCAGCGCGAGCCCGCTCGCGTCGCCTTCTGACGGAGCCACGAAGGCGATGGCGAACGAGGGCATGGCGCCACGCGCCATCGAGCCGAGGATCCCGGGATTCACCGGGACCTCACGCCACCCGAGCAGGCTCAGACCCTCCTCGATGGCCAGTGCCTCGATGCGCAGCCGGGCCGCGGCCGCCTCCTTCTCATCGACGGGCAGGAACGCCATGCCGGCCGCGTAGGTGCCCGCGGACGGCAGCTCGACGCCGATCTCGTCGCGGGCGACCGCGCGCAGGAACCGATCGGGAACCTGCATGAGGATGCCCGCCCCGTCGCCGGTGTCGGGCTCTGCGCCCACCGCTCCACGATGATCGAGGTTGCGCAGCGCAGTCAGGCCCTTGACGACGATGTCGTGGCTCGGTACTCCGGTGAGGGTCGCCACGAAGGCGACGCCGCACGCGTCGTGCTCGTCGGCGGGATCGTACAGTCCCTGGGCCGTGGGCTGCGTCGAGAACTTCGGGTTCGAAGAAGTGGGGACGCGCATCGGGGGCCTCGTTCGGTCGTCGGGTGAGCGGATGCTCGACACCGGGGACGACGTTGGCCGCGGAAAGCACGCTCAGCGTACACCCGGAACGCTGGTGCGCCAGCGCATCGTCAGCCGAGACTCGCGCCGACGGCCTGTCCGACCAGGAAGGTCAGTCCTGCCGCGGCCCCGCCGAGCAGCAGCTGACGCACACCGCCGAACCACCAGGATCGAGCCGTGATCGAGGTGACGACCGCGCCGCAGGCGAACAGGCCGATCAGCGACATGATGACCGCTGGCCACGCCACGCTGACCCCCAGCAGGTACGGCAGCAGCGGGATGAGCGCGCCGACGGCGAAGGACAGCAACGACGAGACGGCCGCCAGCATCGGCGAGGCGAGGTTGTCGGCGTCGACACCGAACTCCTCGTGCGCGTGCACCGCGACCGCGTTCTCCGGATCCCGGTGGATCTGCGCGGCGACCTCACGCGCTGTTGCCTCATCGACGCCCTTGTGCACGTACATGGCCGCGAGCTCGGCCTCCTCGGCCACGCGGTTGTGAGCGATCTCCTTGCGCTCGATGTCGATCTGGGCCAGTGCGAACTCGCTCTGGCTCGCCACCGAGGTGTACTCCCCCGCCGCCATCGAGAATGCGCCGGCCGCGAGACCGGCAAGTCCGGCCAGCACGATCGGCTTGGTGTCGCCGGCTGAACTGCCCCCGACGACACCCATGATCAGCGCGAAGTTCGACACCAGCCCGTCCATGCCGCCGAAGACCGCGGGCCGCAACCAGCCGCCCGTGACGTCCGGGTGCTCGTGCTGGACGTCCTCGGCGGGCGGGAGTGGATCTTCACGGTCCAACGCATCGGTCATGGACAGAACGTACCCACAACGAAGTGCGATTTCACCGAAGGAGAGGCTTCACTCAGCCTCGAACGCAGGGCCGGTGCCGGCGCCCGACTTACCTTCGCGACGAATTGTCGCCAAAGGCCGGGGTGGAGCCGATACGGTGTGCAGCACTCACCCACCCCAACCCGGAGTCAACGAATGAACATGGAACAAGCGGTCCGCAGCGTGCTGTCACAGTACGCGAACTTCAACGGACGGGCGCGCCGGTCCGAGTACTGGTTCTGGTACCTGACGGTGCTGATCGTGTACATCGTCGCCGCCGTCATCGATGCGGTCATCGGCACGCAGATCTTCATCTACGTCGTGGCCCTCGCGGTCATCGTCCCGACCCTCGCCGTCGGTGCCCGGCGACTCCACGACACCGACAAGAGTGGCTGGTTCCAGCTGATCTCGATCATTCCGATCATCGGAACGATCATCCTGATCGTCTTCTTCGCCACCGACAGCAAGCCGGACAACCGGTACGGTCCGAATCCCAAGGGCGCGGGTGCAGGCGGCCAGGGCATGGCGCCGCCGGCTGCGCCCTACGGCGCACCTCCGACCGCCTGACCCAGGCCTCGAGGGCGGTGGGTAGGTCGGCCTTTCCGGCGTCGGTGGGCCGACCTACCCACCGCCAAGTCGCGTGAAGGCCGACCAAGTCACCGCCCGCGAGGTGGCGGCGTCGAGGTGGGTCAGGAGGGGCTGTCCTCGACGACCGGGGTGTCCGTGGTCCGGTTGCGGTGACGGGTGCGGACGAAGTAGATCGCGGCCAGCACGAACATGATGACCGAGGTCCAGACGTTGAGCCGGAACGGGCCGATCGTGTTGGCGGTGTCGATGCGGAGCATCTCGATCCAGAACCTGCCGGCGGTGTACAGCATCACGTACAGCGCGAAGGCGCGACCGCCGGTGAACCGGTACCGGCGATCCAGCGCCACCAGCAGCGCAGCCGCCGCCAGATTCCACAACAGCTCGTACAGGAACGTCGGATGGAACGTGGCGAACTGCTCGTAGCCGATCGGCCGGTTGACCGGATCGATCTCCAGGCCCCAGGGCAGCGTCGTCGGCTTTCCGAACAGCTCCTGGTTGAACCAGTTGCCCAGACGACCGATCGCCTGCGCGACCAGCAGCCCCGGGGCGAGTGCATCGCCGACCATCGAGAACGAGGCGTGGTAGCGGCGGCAGGCGATGTAGACACCGAGCGCTCCACCGGCCACGGCGCCCCAGATGCCCAGACCGCCCTTCCAGATCAGGAACACGTCCAGGACGTTGCGGCCCTCGCCGAAGTACAGCTCGGGATCGGTGGCCACGTGGTAGATGCGAGCGCCGACGATGCCGAACGGGATCGCCCAGATGGCGACGTCGCCGATCAGTCCCTCGCGACCACCGCGGGCCTGGCTACGGCGTTCGGTGATCCAGATCGCCACGAGCGCGGCGATGATGATGCCGAACGCGTAGGCGCGAAGCGGGACCGGGCCCAGCTGCCACACGCCCGAGGACGGGCTGGGGATGTACGACGGCAGCGTCATGTCCGCTCCACTCCAGCGCGCAGGTCCTCGGCGAGGGCACGGATGGCCAGCAGGCCGGCAGCATCGTCAGGAGCGTCCAGCAGGCAGCGCACCAACGCCGATCCCACGATCACGGCGTCGGCGAACTCGGCGATCTCCCGGGCCTGGTCGCCGTTGCTGACCCCGAGCCCGACGCCGATGGGCTTGTCGGTGACCGCACGGGTCCGCAACACCAGCTCGGGGGCCAGGCTGCTGGTCTGGGCGCGCACTCCGGTGACCCCCATGACCGCAGTGGCGTAGATGAACCCGCTGGCGGCCGCGGCGGTCATGGCAAGACGCGCGGAGGTGGAGGACGGCGCCACCAGGAAGATGCGATCGAGATCGTGCTCGTGCGAGGCGGCGATCCACTCAGCCGCCTCATCGGGAATCAGGTCCGGCGTGATGAGTCCGGAGCCGCCGGCCGCGGCGAGGTCGGCGGCGAACCGGTCCACGCCGTAGCGCTCGACCGGATTCCAGTACGTCATGACCACGGTGGGGGCGACGGCCGCGGCCGCCTGCACGACGTCGAACACGTCGGTGGTGCGAAATCCGGCCGCGAGCGCGGTCTCGACGGCGGTCTGGACGGTGGGGCCGTCCATCACCGGATCGCTGTAGGGCAACCCGACCTCGACGAGATCGACCCCGCCGGCGACCATCGCCTCGATCGCGGCGATGGAGTGCTGCTTGGAGGGAAAGCCCGCCGGCAGGTAGCCGACCAGGGCGGCACGGTTCTCCGCCCGAGTGCGCTCGAACAGCGCGGCGATCGCCGAGGTCATTCCTCGACACCCTCGGTGAGGACCACGGGGCCGTCCAGCAGACCGAAGTACTCCGCCGCGGTGTGCACGTCCTTGTCGCCGCGTCCGGACAAGTTGACCAAGATGGTCGAGTCCGGGCCCAGCTCCCTGGCGAGCTCGAGAGCGCCGTGCAGCGCGTGCGCCGACTCGATCGCCGGGATGATTCCCTCGGTCTTGCACAGCAGGTCGAAGGCCTTCATGGTCTGGGCGTCGGTGGCGGGGCGGTAGGTGGCCCGGCCGATGTCGGCCAGGTGCGAGTGCTCCGGGCCGACGCCCGGGTAGTCCAGGCCTGCGGAGATGGAGTGGGACTCCATCGTCTGGCCGTCCTCGTCCTGCAGCAGGAACGAGCGGGCGCCGTGCAGCACACCCACGTCGCCGCCGGTGATGGTGGCGGCGTGACGACCGGACTCGACGCCGTCGCCGCCGGCCTCGATGCCGATCAGCCGCACGTCGGCATCGTCGATGAATGCGGTGAACAGGCCGATCGCGTTGGAACCGCCTCCGACGCAGGCGACCGCCGCGTCGGGCAGCTTGCCGAGCAGGTCCAGGCACTGGGCTCGCGCCTCGTCGCCGATGCCGCGTGTCAGGTCGCGCACCATGGTGGGGAACGGGTGCGGCCCGGCCGCGGTGCCGAACAGGTACGACGTGGTGTCGACGCTGGAGACCCAGTCACGCAGTGCCTCGTTGATCGCGTCCTTGAGCGTGCGGCTGCCGGTCGTGACCGACACGACCTCCGCGCCGAGCATCTTCATGCGGGCCACGTTCAGCGCCTGCCGCTCGGTGTCGACCTCACCCATGTAGACGGTGCAGTCCAGGTCCAGGTAGGCGCACGCCGTGGCCGCAGCCACCCCGTGCTGGCCCGCACCGGTCTCGGCGATGGCGCGCGGCTTGCCGATGCGCTTGGCCAGCAGCGCCTGGCCGATCACGTTGCGGATCTTGTGGGCACCGGTGTGGTTGAGATCCTCGCGCTTGAGCAGGATGCGGGCGCCGGCGACCTCGGAGAAGCGGGTGGCGTCATACAGCGGGCTCGGCACGTTGGCGTACTCGCGCATCATCCGGGCGAGCTCGGCCACGAAGGTCGGATCGGCCTTCGCGTCGGTCCACGCCTGGTCGAGCTCGTCGAGTGGAGCGATGAGCGCCTCCGGCATGAATCGGCCACCGAACCGGCCGAAGTGGCCGGTCGGATCCGGCTGGGCGTACACAGTACTGGCAACCTCGGGGCTGGGCGCCTGCGTGTCTTGGTCGGTCATGCGATGTCCTCGATCAGAAGTGGCGACGTGGGGCGGGGCGCTCGCGGCAGCAGGGGGCACGAATGCCCCAGCAGCGCGAGCCCTCACCACCGGTGCTGCAGCGCGGGGTGGGTGCCGGCGGCCACCAGATCGGCGACCGTGGTGCGAGGATCGTCGCCGCGCACCAATGTCTCGCCGACCAGGACCACGTGGGCACCGCACTTGGCGTACTCGATGATGTCCAGGGGTCCGCGGATCCCGGACTCCGCGACCCGGACCACCGAGTCGGGGATCAGCGGAGCCAGCCGTTGGAACGTGTCGCGGTGGACCTCGAGAGTCTTCAGGTTGCGGGCGTTGACGCCGATGACCTCCGCGCCCGCGTCCAGGGCCCGCTTCACCTCGTCCTCGTCGTGCACCTCGACCAGCGCCGTCAGGCCGATGGACCGGGCCCGTTCGATGAGGCTCTCCAGGGCCATCTGGTCCAGGGCCGCGACGATCAGGAGCGCCATGTCGGCGCCTGCCGCACGCGCCTCCCACAGCTGGTACGACGTGGTGATGAAGTCCTTGCGCAGCACCGGCACGTCGACGACCGCGCGCACCGCACGCAGATCGTCCAACGAGCCGTGGAAGCGCCGCTGCTCGGTGAGCACGCTGATGGCGGCCGCGCCCCCGGCTGCGTAGTCCGCGGCCAGACCGGCCGGATCCTTGATCGGCGCCAGATGACCCTTGCTCGGGCTGGCCCGCTTGACCTCGGCGATCACCGAGATGCCGTCGGCCCGGAACATCGGTTGAGGATCGAGCGCAGGGTCCTGCCGAGCGGCTGCAGCCTTCAGGTCATCCAGGCTGATCGTCTCCATCCGGACCCGAAGATCCTCAGCCGCGCCGACCAGGATGTCGTCAAGGACGGACATCGATCCTCCTGTGCTCAGCGGGCTCTCGGACTCACTCAAGGGTAGACCCGGGTGCCGCCGGACATCAGGTGGGTCTGTCGCGGCGCCCCAGCCCTATGCTCGGCCCATGCCCGACGGTCCCGCACCAGCCAGCGACGGCCCCCGCCCACCGATGAACCCGCGAGCGATGCTCAGCGTGGGGCTCGGCGTGGTCGCCTTCGCGCTGCTCGTCGTGCAACCGTTCCTGTCCCTGCTGCTGAGCCTGCCTGCACTGACCACCAGCGTGCACGCCCGCCGCGAGATCGCTGCGGCCGGCGGAGCCCAACGCGGCTTCGACCTCGCCGGCGCAGGTCTGGCGGTCGGATCGGCGACACTTCTGCTGTCCATCGTGGCGGTCTTCCTGGACCTGCTCTGACCCGGTCAGGGTCACGCTCATGGCGAATGAGCCCCCGGAGCATCCCCGCGACTGACCCACGCACGACCTGCACGCCTACGGGTCGGTCCACCGATCCTCGCCACCGTGCTGGTCATCGCCTCCTCGCCGCGGTGCTGGTCAACGCCGTCGCATCCGTCACAGCGATCGCTGCCTCCTACGCGTTCGAGAGGTTCGGCGGACAACCGGTCACCGACATCTCGGGGGCGACGGACGTGGCCGCCACCTCCGGTCGTGGCGGTCGTGCTGGACCTGCGCCGATCCCGCTAGGGTCATGGCCATGACGACGAACGAGCCGCCGCAGTACCCCGACTACGGGTCCGTCCCGGGCCAGGATCCGAACCATCGGGGCACTCCTAATCCGCCTCCGCCGCCGGGTGATCCGGGTGGCTACGGAGCTCCGCCGCCCTACCCGCCGATGGGCGCGCCCGGCGGCTACGGCCCCGTGCCCCAGACCCTCCAGAAGGCCACCTGGGCGATGATCATCGGCATCGTCAGCCTGTTGTGCTGCGGTCCGGCAGGCATCGCAGCGATCATCATGGGCAACCAGGCCAAGAAGCAGATCGCGGCCTCCGGCGGCGCACTCGCCGGCCAGGGCCAGGCGCAGGCCGGCTTCATCCTCGGCATCATCGCCGTCGTGCTGACGGTGCTCGGGATCGTGTTCTACGCCGTCGTCCTCTCGGTGGGCTTCTCGCAGTGACGTCCGGTCACGGCGCCAGCGCCGCCCCGAACGGCAGGTTGCGCACCACGCCGAAGACCAGAAGCACCGCGATCGCCGCGTAGCCCCAGCGATCGGACAGCACGATCATCGGGCCGCCGCGGCCACGCCAGCGCCGCACGACCCAGGCCAGCCAGGCCACGGCGAGCAGCCCGACCAGCCCGACCGCCAGCACGTTGCTCGACACCGCCGCCGCGATGTCGCCCCGGGTGAGGTCGTTGACCGCCCGCAACCCACCGCATCCCGGACACGGCACACCGGTCAGGTACAGCGACGGGCAGTACCCGTAGCTTCCCGAGCCGTGCGGATCGTGGAACCGCAACAGCGTGAACAGACCCGCGCCGACGACCCCGACCAGCGCCGGATCGCGCCACCGCG
>JBBSRN010000106.1:0-8478 GCA_038242985.1 Propionibacteriales bacterium
AGCTCGCCGATCCGGGCGTCGGTCGCGTTGATATCAGCCAGACCCAGCGCCCCCAGCACGCACAGCAGGACGTTGTTGGCGACGTGGAGCGCGATCGCCGCTTCCAGACCGCCCGTGCGCCAGGTGAGCCATCCGGCGACGACGGCGAAGACGGCGACGTCGATCAGGCCGAACAGCTCGTACTCGTGCCCGATCACGAACAGCGGCACGGGCAGGACGATGGCGAGCACTGGTCGGCGGAACCAACCACCGAGCGTCTGCATGAGGTATCCGCGGAAGAGGTACTCCTCGGCTGCTGCCTGGAACGGCACGAGCAGCACGGCGAGCACCACCAGCGCGAGTGCGTCGGACCGGTCCGGACGCAGGATCACTGGATCCCCCCGAAGGGTGGTCATGAGCAGGATCGCCACGTGGGCGACGGCGAACAGGGCCGTGGCGATCAGCAGGCAGCGGGCCGCCCAGCGCCAACGGATCCGACCAACGACCGACGCCAGCGATCCGACGGACCTGGCGCCGACGAGTCGGGTGGCGAGCAGGAGGGCCGGCAGGATGAGGGCGAGGGACACCATCGCCACCGCGAAGATGATCGGATCACCCAGGTCGATGTGGTCTGAGCTCTCGGAGAAGGACGCGTCCATGGCACCCTCCAGCTGCGGGTCCACCAAGGCCCAGATGGCCAGGCCGCCGAACAGGACGAGCAGCATCGAGCCGAAGAGGCCCGCCGCCAGCAGTCCGACCGCCAGCGGCCGCCACCACCGGTACCGATCGGAGGCGCGGGCCAGACGATGGAACTCCAGGGGCGGCGGGTGCTGCTCGTACGATGCGGTCATCGGCCCATGCTGCTGCCGGACCACCACCGTGCGCATCGACCCAGCGCACCGGATCCACCGGCCACAAGGAGGACCACCCAGCCCTCCTCTCGGCCGATGTCCGCCCGGATGCTGGCGACTAGCATCAGATCGATGAGTCAGGTCTCCCCGCCGCAAGCTCCCCGCGCCAGCCGTGCGCGACGGTGGTCGGCGACGTGGCGGACGATGGCCGTCGCGGTGCTCGGCGTGCTCTCCCTGACCATCGCCTACGGTTACGCCCTCGAGCCGTTCGCCTCCAACAGCGAGGTCCCGGACTGGTACTTCGGGCTCTTCGTGCTCGACATCGGCCTCGGCGCGGTGGCCATCGGTCTGTATCCCTTCCGCGCGCGATCGCCGCTGCTCGTGACGGTCCTCATCGTGGCCATCTGCGCCGTGTCGCAGCTCGCCGCTGCCGCCGCGGTGTTCGCCGTGGTCTCGCTCGCGACCCGCCGCCGGTGGCGCGAGATGATGGTGATCTGCCCGGTCTTCGTCGCCGCGGTCTTCGTGAACGATCTCGTGCTCCCGATCCCTGACTCCTCGTCCTGGTGGCAGCTGCTCGCACTGATCGTCGTGCTGCTGAGCGTCATGGTGCTCTCTGGCCTGTACATCGGGGGCCGGCGACAGCTGCAGGCGTCGCTGGAGCAGCAGCTGGCCGGCACCCGGCGCGAGCAGGCGGCGCTGCTGGACAGCGCCAAGGTCGGTGAACGGGCGCGCATTGCGCGAGAGATGCACGACGTGCTCGCGCACCGGCTGTCGCTGGTCGCCCTGCACTCGGGCGCGCTGGAGTTCCGCACCGACCTGGATCCGGCGGAGAGCCGGGCCACGGCAGGGGTCATCCGCGACAACGCGCATCATGCCCTGACCGAGCTGCGCGAGGTCCTCGGCGTGCTTCGTGAGGAGGCGGACACGTTCGAACCTGCCCCCCAACCGACCCTCGCGTCGCTGAGCAGCCTGCTGGAGGACAGTCGCGCCGCCGGGAACGCGATCACCCTCGACCTGGACAGCGCCCTGGCAGCGGAGCTGGCCGAGCTGCCCGACACGACCAGTCGGCATCTGTACCGCGTGATCCAGGAGGCACTCACGAATGCTCGGCGGCATGCGCCCGCCGAACCCGTGCGCGTGCGGCTCCACGGCCGGCGCGGACGACAGGTCGGCGTTGCGGTGAGCAACCGCATGGCGGAGTATCCGGCACCCACGCGACAACCCACCTCCGGGCTCGGCCTCGTGGGACTTCATGAACGGGTGCGACTGGCCGGTGGTCATCTCGTCGCGGGACAAGACGACGACCGGTGGTTCCGGGTGAAGGCGGAGCTGCCATGGCAGAGGTGACCCCTCGGGTCCGCGTCGTGCTCGTGGACGATGAGTCCCTGGTCCGTACCGGTCTGCGTCTGATCCTCGAAGGCGACCCGGCCATCGAGATCGTCGACCAGGCAGCAGATGGCGCCGCCGCGATCGCCAGCGTGGAGAACACCGCACCGGACGTGGTGCTGATGGACGTCCGCATGCCGCACGTCGACGGCCTGACCGCCACCGAACGCATCCTGGCCGACCGTCCCGACGTCAAGATCATCGTGCTCACCACGTTCGACACCGATGAGTTCGTCCACCGCGCCCTGCGCATGGGTGCTCGTGGCTTCCTGCTCAAGGACACGCCGCCGCAGGAGCTGATCGACGCGGTGCGCAGGGTCGCCGCGGGTGACACGGTGCTGTCCCAGTCGGTCATCGGCCAGCTCATCACTGCGGTGGTCGACCGACCCGGACACGACCTGCGCGCGAGCGCCGAGGAGAAGCTGGCGCAGCTCACCCCGCGGGAGCGAGACATCGCCGACGCCATCGCGCTGGGGAGCTCGAACACCGAGATCGCCGCGAACCTGTTCATCAGCGTCACGACGGTGAAGTCCCACATCGGCCGGATCCTGGACAAGCTGGCGGTGGCCAACCGGGTCCAGATCGCGGTGTGCGTGCACCACGCGAGGCGCTGACCGCGCCGCGGTCAGGTTGCTGGCAGGTCGATCCCGGCAGGCTGGCGGTGTCGGTCGCGCCCGTGGCCGCCTCCGCCCTGCCCACGTGGCCCGCCCACCAAGAGGATTCGCCGTGCCCAACACCGTCTACGGACTACCGCTTCATCCCCTGATCGTGCACGCGACCGTGGTGATGATCCCGTTGGCTGCGCTGGCTGTGGTGCTCGCTGCGCTGTGGCCGCGCTTCCGGTCCTGGGCCGGCCCGCTGCCACTGGTGGTCAGCGCACTCGGTCTGGCCCTGGTGCCGCTGTCGACCTCGACCGGCGAGACGCTCGAACGGCATGTCGCGCCGTCTGCGGCGCTGGAGCGTCACACTCGCCTCGCCGACGGGCTGCTCCCCTGGATGATCGGACTGCTGGTCGTGGCCGTCGCCGGGTACGCCGTGCACTGGGCCGCCACGCACGGGCGTTCTCTCGCGCGGATGGTCACCGTGGCCGTCGCCGTGCTCGCCGTCGTCGCGGCTGCGGGAACCACGGTCCAGGTCGTGCGGATCGGGCACGCCGGCGCCCAGTCCGCCTGGAACGACACGAACATGAGCTCCACCAGCCCGCCGACCTCGTAGGGACTTCGTCAACGCACCTGCTGCGCTCGTTCGGGCGACGCCCTCGGGAGCCGGTCGACGAACACGAAGGTGCGGTACGCCCAGAACCGGAAGATGGTGCCGAGCCCGATGCCCACCACGTTGGCCGCGACGTTGTCGGCCAGGGCGTTGGTCAGGCCCAGCACGTGGTGCGAGATCTGCAGGGCCACCACGGAGAAGCCGAGTCCGATGGCGTTGAAGATGACGAACAGCGCCATCTCGCGGCGTCGGGTGGCGGTGGCGACCGTGTCGGTGTGCCGCCACGTGAGGATGCGGTTGCCCCAGTAGGTCACGACCATGGCAGCGAGGACGGCGAGGGTCTTGGCGACGCTCGGATCGTGCTGGGCGAACCACGGCAAGGTGCGCAGCACGTTGAAGCCCAGCACGTCGACCACGAATCCTGCACCGCCGACCGCCAGGAAGGCGGTGGCCTCCCGACTGAGGCCGGACGACGCCGGGTCAGACGCGGACATCGTGGCCTCGCGCGTGGTTGCGGGAGGACGCATGCACGGCCGTGCGCAGCTGGTTCCACCGCCACACCAGCACGAGGGCCACGGCCTCGCGGACGATGCCGGCCGACATCTTGGACTGGCCGGTGGTCCGGTCGGTGAAGATGATCGGCACCTCGGTCGTCGTCAGCCCCAAGGTGGCCGCACGCCAGGTGTTCTCGATCTGGAAGGAGTAGCCGTTCGATCGGGAGCCCAGCACGTCGAGCCGCTGCAACGACTGGCGGCGAAAGGCGCGGAAGCCGGCCGTCGCGTCGCGCACGGCCAGCCCGAGGACGAGTCGCACGTAGGCGTTGCCCGCCCGGGAGATCAACTGCCGCGACAGGCTCCAGTTCCTGACTCCGCCGCCCGCCACGTACCGCGACCCGATGGCGACGTCGGCGGTGCGCAGCGCCTCGATCAGCGCAGGGATCCGGGCCGGCGGGTGCGAGAGATCGGCGTCCATCTGGACGATGACGTCGTAGTCACGCCCCAGGGCCCACGCGAATCCGGCCCGATATGCGGCACCGAGCCCGTCCTTGGCCTCGCGATCCAGCAGGTGGACCTGGCGACCGAACGCCGGATGTGCGGCGACGAGCGCTGCCGTGCCGTCCGGGCTGTTGTCGTCGACGACCAGGACGTCGGCGTCCGGTCGGGCGCGGAGCACGGCGTCGAGGGCGATCTCGATGCCCTCGGCCTCGTTGTAGGTGGGAATGACGACGACGACGTTCATGGCAGCAGATCCTTCATCGAGGTGAGTGCGTTGGTGGTCCCGTCGCACGTGGCAGGGACGTCCGGCTCGGCGCGGACGAGGTCGGCGCGCAGGAAGACGGTGCGGTCGCAGAGGGTCCGCACCGGGCGGTAGTCGCGTCTGATGGTCGCCTGCACGGCGTGCGTGTCGACTCCCCACGACCGCACGGACCGGCCGGTCACCAGCCAGGTCGGCGCATCGGGGCCCGACAGCACGGCATCCAGCTCGACCAGGTGGGGATCCAGCGTCTTGATCGGGAGGCTCCACAGATGCTCGTACGGCGACGGCAGGCCGGCGGCGTGGACCACGTCGGCGTGGCCGTAGAGGCTGACGATCGAGTCGCCGGTGTCGGACACTGCGCCGATCGATGTGCCGACGGCCTGCCCGGTCGATCCCTGGGGCATCGTCAGGGTGCCGGCCCAGGTCAGCGCCGCGGACCCGACGGTGATCGCGACCGCGACCTGCATCCAGCGGCGTCCCGCGCCGGCCAGGAGCCCGGCTGCGATGCTCACCGGCACCACCAGGCCGATCAGGTAGTGGTGCCAGTAGCTGCCACCCAGCAGGACCGAGACCGACGCGAAGGCGACCAGCCCGGCCAGGGCCCACGTCATCGATCGACGACGCCGGGAACAGGCGGCGTCACCGAGGACACCGAGCGTGAGCGCGAGCAGTCCCGACAGCGCGGCGACCGCGACCAGCCCGCCTAGCCGAGCGGTCGCATGCCCCCGCCCCGCGGCCGCGATGACGTGGCCCGCCTCGACGCGGAACGGGTACATCGCGTCGAAGACACCGCCGAGCGACTTGCCGTGGACCGCGGTCCAGCCGGCGGTCAGCGCGAGGGTGGCGGCCGCGCCTGCGACGAAGGCCACGGCGAGGTCGAGGACTCGACGCGCCGGGAGCTCACGGCGCCGTCCGGCCAGACCGGTCGCGAGCACGGCGAACACGGCGACGTCGACGAAGTTCTGCTTGACCAGGACCGCGCAGACCGCGGCGGCGCCGGCCACGGCGGCGAATGCCGTCGAGCGGCGCCGGTCCGGGGCCTGTACGGCGCTGACGACCGCGCCGACCCCGCCGACGACGAAGGGCGCAGCCAGCAGCTCACCGTTGACGGCGTACACACCCAGCAGCGGTGACAGGCACAGGGCCGCGGCGATGATCGAGGTCCATCGCGCCGAGTCCGGTCCGCCCAGCAGCCTCGCCGCCCGCGCTGCCCCGACGACGACGAGCAACGCGGCGACGCAGCCGATCAGGCGCAGCGCGGGCACGCCACCCAGCGCCGCAGCGAGCCGGAACAGGCTCACCAGCAGGGGCGGCCGATCGACCCAGTAGCTGCCGTACAACGACGAACCCGCCCCGTCCCACTGGGCGCCGACGAGCAGGTAGCCCGCCTCGTCGGGACTGGGCGCCCGAGCGAGGAACGGGAGCCGCCCCAGCACGGCCACCGCCGCAGCAGCCGGCACCGTCCAGGTCGGCAGCCGGTCGGACCACCGGTCGACGGGGCGCGGCGGACGCTGCAACATCGCAGTCACCCCCACAGCGTGTGACGATGCACCTGAACGCCACCTGACTGACGGGACGACTCCGGCCCTTCATGTCGCGCCGATGGTGCACGATGGGTCACATGACCGTGGTGGGCATCTGCGAGGACGATCCAGATGTGCGCCGTGTGCTGACCGACGCGCTCAGGATGGGCGGGCACCGGGTCGTGATCGCCCGCAACGGCCGCGAGGGCGTGGCCAACCTGGGCGTCGGCAGCGATGTCGAGGTGCTGGTGCTCGACATCGGTCTGCCGGACGCCGACGGCCGCGACGTGTGCCAGGCGTTGCGGGCAGGCGGACAGCATGCCCCGGCGCTGTTCCTCACCGCCTTCGACGCCGTGCACGACCGGGTGTCCGGCTTCCATGCCGGCGGCGACGACTACGTCGTCAAGCCGTTCGCCATCTCCGAGGTGCTGGTGCGCATCGACGCCCTGGCGCGGCGCGCTCCCGTCGAGGCGCCGCAGGTCAGCGGACTCACGCTGCACCCCGATCGCTTCACGGTCAGCGCGGGCGACCAGGAGGTGTCGCTGACGCCGACGGAGTTCCGGTTGCTGGCCGCCATCGCGGTGAGTCCGGGAACGGTGGTCCGCCGGCGAACCGCCGTCGCGGCCGCCTGGCCCGGTGGTGCCATCGTGAACGAGAACACGATCGACTCCTACATCCGGCGGCTGCGCGTGAAGCTGTCGGCGCTCGACTCGCCGGTCGAGCTCGTCACCGTGCGAGGCGTCGGATTCACCCTGCGATGAACCTGCGAGCCCGCACCCTCATGTCCCGGATCGTGTGGACCACGATCGTCGTGTCGGCGATCGCGATGGCTGCCATGGTCGGCACGGTGCTGCTGGTGCTGTCGGCACTGAACCAGAACAGCATCGAGTCCCGGTTGCGCGACCAGTTCACCGCGATCGCGTCCACCGTCGAGGTCCGCAGCGACGGGACGGTCACCGGTTCGGAGACCCCTTTCGACCGCATCGACGACACGTCCTGGATCTACGGCGCCGACGGCGGTCTCGTCGAGGGACCGCGGGTCGGACCGAAGGTGACGCGCACGGTCGAGGCGCTCTCCGGAGCCACGAAGGCCACCAGGCTCGACCGGTACGAGCGCGCGTTCCTCGCCGGTCCGGTCCGTGTGGACGACCAGGTGCGGGCCGTGGTGGTGGTGGAGGCGTCGCTCGAGCCGTACGAGGCGACCCGCAACGCCGTGCTGGTGGGGCTGCTGGCCTTGGGCTTGACGGTCACCGGCGGCTCGGCGGCGGTGGCGGTCTGGACCGTCCGCCGTACGCTCGCCCCGGTGGAGTCGATGGCGGTGCGCGCCGAGGACTGGAGCGAGCACGATCTGGACTCGCGCTTCGACGTGACCGGCTCCGACGATGAGTTCGCACGCCTCGGTCGAACCCTGAACGTGCTGCTCGACCGCGTTGCGGGCGCACTGCGCAACGAGCAACAGCTGACCGCCGAGCTCGCCCACGAGCTGCGTACTCCGCTCACCGCGATCCGCGGGGAGGCCGAGCTGACGCTGATGACCGATCCGTCTCCGCCCGTCGCCGCGAGACAGCGCCACCTCGTCGAGGTGGTCGACCGGATGAGCGAGACGATCACCTCGCTGCTGGCGATCGCCCGCGGCGAGCACCGACTCGACGGGCGGACGACCACCACCGATCTCGCGGACGTCGTCCACGCGCAGGCCGCGGCCTGGTCCGGGATCGATCTGGACACGTCGAGGGTGGAGGCGTTCGACATCGCGGCTCCACGTGATCTCGTGCTGCGGGCCATCGGACCCCTGGTCGACAACGCGGCCGGGTTCGCCTCCTCGATCGTCACGATCACCGCCACGGCCGCCGATCGGACGGTGCTGCTCGCCGTCAGCGACGACGGACCGGGGATCACCGAGGCAGACCCGGAGTCGTTGTTCGAGTCCGGCGCCCGGGGTGCCGACAGCGCTGGTGCGGGACTCGGCCTCGCGCTGTCGCGGCGGGTGGCGCGGACCCTCGGCGGTGACGTGCACAACACGTCACGGTCTGGACCGACGACCTTCACGGTGACCCTGCCGCAGGCCTGAGGTCGGTCGTCCCGACAGTCAGGTGCCGGTCAGGTCCGTCCACCGAGGGTGTTCGCATGAGCCCTTCTCCCCTCAGCTCCTCCCACCCGTCCGGCACCGATCACTCCACGACGCACGTCGAGCACGGCGCATGGACCCGCATCCTGCTGAACAAGGTCCCCCAGGTCACCGCGTTGTTCTGGGTGGTCAAGATCTTGTC
>JBBSRN010000107.1:0-8389 GCA_038242985.1 Propionibacteriales bacterium
CAGCCGATCGGTCCATGCAGCCTCCGGACACGGCACCGTGGAGGTGTTGGTCACCACCAGCTGGGCCTGGACCGCCTGGCCCGGATCGGCGATCGGCGGCGAGATGCTGCGGTCGATGCGGACCCGCGAGTGCCCGGTGCCGACGTGGACCGCAGCGAGGATCACCAGCCCGAGGAGCAGACCCGCGGCGTACAGCAGGGCCGGTGCCGAGAGGATCGCGGCGAGCAGGAACACGACGACGGCCGCGATCAGGAATCCGGTTCCACGCCGGGTCAGGGCGAAGGTGCGAGCCGCGGATCGAAATCGATGGGCGCGCATCGGATCAGGCCGGACGAGCGCCGCGCGGGGCCTCGGCCGGCACGGGCGTCTGGGCGATGATCGCGACGACGATGTCCTCGGCGTCGGCACCACCGCGATGAGCGACGAGGCGGTGCGGCAGCACCACCGTGGCGAGTGCGTCGAGGTCGTCGGGGAGCACGTAGTCGCGTCCGGAGACGGCGGCGCGTGCCTTGGCGGCCCGGATCAGCTGCAGCGTGGCGCGCGGACTGGCCCCCAGGCGCAGATCGGGGTGGACTCGCGTGGCCTGGGCGATGGCGACGGCGTACTGCTCGACGACCGAGGACACGTGGACCGCTCGGGCGGCGGCGATCATCTGCTGGACCGTCTCGATCGAGATGACCGGCGCAAGGGTGTCGAGCGGGTTGGCGGCATCGCGACCCCTGATCATCTCCAGCTCGGCCTCGACGTCGGGGTAGCCGATGCGGATGCGTGCCATGAACCGGTCGCGCTGGGCCTCGGGGAGGGCGTAGGTGCCCTCCATCTCGAAGGGATTCTGCGTGGCCACCACGGTGAACGGGCTGCCGAGCTCGTAGGTGGTGCCGTCCACCGTCACCTGGCGTTCCTCCATCGCCTCCAGCAGCGCGGACTGGGTCTTGGGCGACGCCCGGTTGATCTCGTCGCCGATGACGATGTTGGCGAACACGGCGCCGGGCTTGAACTCGAACTCGCGCGTGGACGGAACGTAGACCGAGACTCCGGTGATGTCGGAGGGCAGGAGGTCGGGCGTGAACTGGATGCGCCGCACCGCGCAGCCCGACGACTTCGCCAGCGCCTTGGCCAGCACCGTCTTGCCCACTCCGGGCACGTCCTCGATCAGCAGGTGACCCTCGGCCAGGAACACGACGATGGCCGCTTCGACGACATCCGGCTTGCCGTCGATGACCCGCTCGATGTTCTCCCGGAGAGCCTGTGCTGCCGCCGCGAAGTCCATGTCAGATGGTAGGCACACGCGTGCAAACGTGCAGTGTCTCTGCCAGGGCGTGACTACCGTGGGTCCGATGAGCCGCCTCCTGATCGTGCACCACTCCCCCACCCCGAGCGTCGAGTCCTTGGTCGACGCCGTCGTCACCGGGGCGACCGACGACGCCATCGACGGAGTCGAGGTGGTTGTCAGGAGGGCGCTTGCGGCGGACGCCGACGACGTGCTCGCTGCCGACGGCTACGTGCTCATCACGCCGGCGAACTTCGGCTACATGAGCGGTGCGATGAAGCACTTCTTCGACACGATCTTCCTGCAGGCCGGCGGCTCGCTCAGCGATGACGGTTCCGCGGCAGGCGCCGCCGGCACCAGGAAGCCGTACGGCCTGCTCGTGCACGGACGATATGACACGACCGGGGCGGTGCGATCGGTGCAGGGCATCGTGCAGGCGCTCGGCTGGCAGCAGTCCTTCGACGTGGTCGAGATCCTCGGCGACGTCGACGGCCCCGAGCTCGATCGGGCGCGCGAGCTCGGCGCGACCGTGGCCGCACTGCTCATCCCTGCAGGGGACGGACGATGATGCATGGGCCCCGGTGCGGGTCGCATGCGTCATCATCGGTTCTTCGTCGCGCGAGCGGGTGGGAGAATGGAGCCATGAGTGCACCTGACTTCCTGCCGACGCTGTCCGCCGGCGCCCACGATGCCGATGGCGGCGAAGCCTGCGTCATGGAGTACGTGTCGCTGCTGGCCGGTGAGCAGTGGAGCGACCGCCCCGAGTGCACGCACCCGATCCTCGCCCACGAGGCCCGCACCACCAACGATCTGCTGCGGGGCGCGGACCGACCGCGACTCGTGCCACTGATCGGTCGTCTGTTCGGCACCACCGAAGACTCCCCCGGGATCCGCGCGGCGTTGCGACTCACCCAGGCGCACCGGGTGACGATGCTGGTCGACCGCGCAGCTCGCGCCCGCATCGACGCAGCCATCGCGGCGACCCCGACGGATCCTGTCGCGGCTGCGTTCGCGTTCCCCGTCGCGGAGGGCGATCTCGATGCGAACCATCGTGAGCTGCACCTGGCGTCGTCCCGTGCCGTGGCGTTCTCCTTGACCCCCGATCTGGACCCGCTGGAGGCCCATGCGTTGTACGCGCTGGCTGTCGCTCACAAGGTCGCCGCCGGCGAGTGCCGGGCCGACTGCGGCAACGGACCGGCTCGCGCGCGCCGGCAGGTCCAGGATCTGGCAGCGCTGGTCGACACCTACGACGAGGTCACCGGCCGGGTGGCGCAGCGTCTCGGGGTCGACGAGGTGCGCGAGCTGATCGCCCACGTGGGCTGACGGCCCGCAGGCTGCAGATCGGGGGCCGACTCAGCGCTTGGCGTGGGACCACGCCAGCAGGCGGTCCACGTCCCAGGTCGTGACGATGCGGTCGGCCTCGATCCCGTGCGCGGCGGCCCGCGCGGCGCCGTGGTCGAGGAAGTCCAGCTGTCCGGGGGCGTGCGCGTCGGTGTCGATCGCGAACAGGCAGCCGGCCGTCATCGCCAGCTCGATCAGGTCGTCGGGTGGGTCCTGTCGCTCCGGCCGCGAGTTGATCTCGACCGCGACGTCGAAGTGCGCGCACGCCTCGAACACCATCTCGGCGTCGAAGCTGGACTGCGGGCGGGTGCCACGGTCGCCCTCGACGAGCCGGCCCGTGCAGTGCCCCAGCACGTTGGTGTGCGGATCCGCCACGGCCCGGACCATGCGCCGGGTCATCTGGTCGGCGTCCATCTTCAGCTTGGAGTGCACGCTCGCGACCACGACGTCGAGCCGCTGCAGCATCTGCGGAGTCTGGTCGAGATCACCCTGGTCGAGGATGTCGACCTCGATGCCGCTGAGCAGCCGGAACGTCTCGTGCCGGTCGTCGACCTCGGCGATGACGTCGAGCTGGCGGGCGAGCCGGTCCGCGGACAGTCCGTTGGCGATCTTCAGGCGCGGCGAGTGATCGGTGATGACCTGGTAGTCCCGCCCCCTCCACGCCGCGACCCGAGCCATCTCCTCGATCGACGAACCTCCGTCGGACCAGTCTGAGTGGCTGTGCAGATCGCCCCGCAGCATCGAGCGAAGCTCATGACCGCCGTCGGCGAGCGGCGCATCGTCCCTCAGGTCGGCCAGGTACGTCGGCACCCGTCCGTCCAGCACCTCGGCGACGACCTCGCGGGTGCGTTGGCCCAGTCCCTTGATCTCCGTCAAGGTGCCCTCGGCCACCCGGTCGGCCAGCTGATCGATCGTCAGGTCGTCGATGGCGGCAGCGGCATTGCGGAACGCCTCGACCCGGTGGCTCGAGGCACGGTCACGCTCGAGCCAGAATGCGATCTCGCGCAGGGCGTCGACAGGGCTCACGGCTCGATCGTAGGACGCCGAGTGGCGCATAGTGTTCCGCGAGTGGCGCAGTTTGGTCTGAAATCGTCCGAAAAACAGCCAATTTGCGCCACTCGCGGGGACTTGGCGGGCGGCCGGGCGGGGCGGGGCGGGTCAGAAGCCGAGCTTGCGCAGCTGCCTCGGATCGCGCTGCCACTCCTTGGCGACCTTGACGTGCAGGTCGAGGTACACCGGGGTGCCGAGCAGCTTCTCGATCTGGGTGCGGGACGCCGTGCCGATCTCGCGCAGCCGGACCCCCTTCTTGCCGATGATGATGCCCTTCTGGCTGTCGCGCTCGACGTACACGTTGACCCGCACGTCCAGCAGCGGCTTGTCGGCGGGCCGGTCGGCGCGCGGCACGACCTCCTCGACCAGCACGGCCAGGGAGTGCGGCAGCTCGTCGTGCACGCCTTCGAGAGCTGCCTCGCGCACGATCTCGGCGATCAGCGTCTCCTCGGGCTCGTCGGTGAGCTGGCCCTCCGGGTACAGGGCCGGACCCTCAGGCATGGTCGCCACCAACAGCTCGGCCAGCAGCCCCACCTGGTCATCGGCGACGGCCGAGACCGGGATGATCTCGCGCCAGTCGACGCCCGCCTCGGCTCCCGCCTTCTGGACCGCCAGCAGGTGCTGGCCGACCTTCTCCGGCGAGACCAGATCGGTCTTGGTCACGATCGCGAACACGGGCTTCCGGGTGACGGAGGCCAGCTCACGCATGAGGAAGCGGTCGCCGGGCCCGACGGTCTCGTCGGCGGGCAAGCACATCCCGATCGTGTCGACCTCGCCCCACGTGGTGCGCACGAGGGCGTTGAGTCGCTCGCCCAGCAGCGTGCGTGGCTTGTGCAGACCGGGGGTGTCGATCAGCACCAGCTGACCGTCGGGGCGGTGCACCAGACCTCGGATCGCGTGCCGGGTGGTCTGCGGACGCGACGAGGTGATCGCCACCTTGCCGCCGACCAGCGCGTTGGTGAGGGTCGACTTGCCGGCGTTGGGGCGCCCGACGAAGCACGCGAACCCGGAGCGGAAGCCGCTCACGAGGCGAGCACCTGCATCGGAGCACCGGCGTCGTCGGCCAGGACGACATCCACACCCGAACCCGCCAGGTCGCGGATCGCAGCCAACGTCGGGGTCCCTCCCCCGACCACGGCACCTGCCTCAAGACCCCGGGCCCCGGAGGACACCGCCATCGCGACGGCCAGATCGAGGGCCTCGACCTGCAACGACGGCAGGTCGACGGTGGCGGCGGCGTAGGTGCGGCCGTCCTGGTCGCGCACGGCAGCGCCCTGCGCGGCGGTGGTGCGGGCGCGTGCAGCCCGTGCGAGTGTCACGAGCTTGGCGTCCTCAGGAAGCAGATCCATGGGATGAGGCTATCGAGGTGTTCCCCACGACGGGTTCGAGGCGGGTCACGAGCACCCGACCGATGCGATTGCGCCGCCCCGACGGGCTCTCCGCCACGAACCGCAGTCCGTCGACCTCGACTGCGCTGCCGGGGATCGGGACCTTGCCCAGGTGCTTGGCCAGCAGGCCGCCGACCGTGTCGACGTCGTCGTCCTCGATCGGCAGGTCGAACAGCTCACCGAGGTCGTCGACCTCGAATCGGACGCTGAGTCGCCATGATCCGTCGGAGAGCTGTTCGCTCTCGTCGGGCTCGGTGTCGTACTCGTCGGTGATCTCACCGACGATCTCCTCCAGGATGTCCTCGATGGTGGCCATGCCCGAGGTACCGCCGTACTCGTCGACGACGATCGCCACGTGCGTGCGGCTGGCCTGCATCTCCCGCAGCAGGTCATCGACCGGCTTGGTGTCGGGCACGAACAGACACGGTCGGGCGATCGACTCGATCTTCTCGGTCGTCTCGGCGGTGTGGTTGTCGAAGACCCGCTTGGTGACATCCTTCAGGTACGCCATTCCGAGGACCTCGTCGAGATTGTCCTCGACCACCGGCACGCGCGAGTAGCCGCTGCGCAGCGCCAGGGACATCGCCTGCCGCAGGGTCTTCCCGCGCTCGACGTAGACCAGGTCGGTGCGCGGCACCATGACCTCGCGGACGATCGTGTCGCCGAGCTCGAAGACCGACTGGATCATCTTGGACTCGTCGGACTCGATCAGCGAGCTCGCGGCGGCCAGGTCGACCAGCTCACGGACCTCGACCTCGGAGGCGAACGGCCCTTCGCGGAACCCCTTGCCGGGCGTGATGGCGTTGCCGACCACGATCAGCACGCGTGGAACCGGTCCGAGCAGCCGCGTGAGCACGACGACGGCCAGCGCCGACTTCAGCGCGAAGCGTTCGGCGTGCTGACGTCCGAGGGTGCGTGGTCCCACGCCGATGACGACGAAGCTGACGACCGACATGATCAGCACGGTGAGCAGGAATCTGTCCCACCCGCGGTCGATCTCGTCGGCGATGACGAAGGCCACCAGCACGATGGATGCGGTCTCGGCGACGATGCGCAGCAGCAGGACCGTGTTGATGTACGGGGCCGGGTCCTCCAAGATGGCCTCGAGCCGGGCAGCACCACCGTGTCCCTCCTCGCGCAGCTCCTCGGCGCGCGCCCGGGAGAACGCCGAGATCGCCGCGTCGATGCTTGCCAGCGCTCCGGCCGTCACGGCCAGCACGGCGGCGAAGAAGATCGGCAGCCAGGTCATGACGTGCCCGGAGTCGTGGCTGACGGCTGCTCGGGATCGGTCCCGTCAGCCAGCTGGTGCCACTCCAGCAGCAACCGGCCCTGGATGCCGAACATCTCGCGGTGCTCGTCCGGTTCGGCGTGGTCGTAGCCGAGCAGGTGCAAGATGCCGTGCACCGTCAACAGCTCCATCTCGTCCTGGGCGGTGTGCCCGGCGGCGGGGGCCTGCTGCTCCGCGACCTGGGGCGCCAGCGCGATGTCGCCGAGATAGCCCTCCGGCGCATCCTCGCCGTCGGTGCCGGGTGTCAGCTCGTCCATCGGGAACGACAGCACGTCGGTGGGGCCGGGCTGGCCCATCCAGCGCTCGTTGAGCGTCGTGATGGTGGCGACATCGACCAGCCGCAGGGTCAGCTCGGTCTGGGGGTGAAGACGCATGCGGCCCATCGTGAAGCGGCACAGTCGGGTGAGGGCGACGACATCGGCGTCGACCCCGGACTCATTGAGAACGTCGACGTTCACTGGCCTGCGGTGCCTCCCCCTCGAAGGTGTCGTAGGCCGCGACGATGCGACCCACCAGCTTGTGCCGCACCACGTCCTGCGCGGTGAGCAGCGAGAAGTTGATGTCGCGGACGCCGGTGAGGATGTCGCGCACGATCCGCAGGCCGCTCTTGTTGCCGTGGGGAAGGTCGACCTGGGTGATGTCGCCGGTCACGACCATCTGGGAGCCGAAGCCGAGGCGGGTCAGGAACATCTTCATCTGCTCGGCGGTGGTGTTCTGGGCCTCGTCGAGGATGATGAACGCGTCGTTCAACGTCCTGCCGCGCATGTACGCCAAGGGCGCGACCTCGATGACTCCGGACGTCAGGAGCTTGGGGATGGTGTCGGGGTCCAGCATGTCGTGCAGGGCGTCGTACAACGGCCGCAGGTACGGGTCGATCTTCTCGCTGAGCGTGCCGGGCAGGAAGCCCAGGCTCTCCCCTGCCTCCACTGCCGGGCGGGTCAGGATGATCCGGCTGACCTCCTTGGCCTGCAGGGCCTGCACCGCCTTGGCCATGGCCAGATAGGTCTTGCCGGTGCCGGCGGGGCCGATGCCGAACACGATGGTGTTCTGGTCGATGGCGTCGACGTACCGCTTCTGGTTGAGGGTCTTGGGACGGATCGTTCGACCGCGGTTCGACAAGATGTTGAGGCTGAGCACCTCGGCCGGGTGCTCCTCGGTCTCGGTGCGCAGCATCGCCACCGAGCGCTCGACGGTCTCGGTGGTGAGGTGCTGTCCGGTTCGCACGATCGTCACGAGCTCGTCGAGGAGTCGCTCGACGGTCGCCGCCTCGGCCGGCGGACCGGTGACCGTGATGGCGTTGCCCCGCACGTGGATCGACGCGTCGAAGGACTGCTCGATCAGGCGCAGGAACTCATCGGCGGGCCCGAGCAGGGCCACGGCCGGGACGCTCGACGGAATCGTGAACGTGTGGGCGGGCTGGATGTCGTCAGTCATGTGCTGTCGATCGTACGCAATCGCCACCTGGGGCGGTGGGTAGGTCGGCTTTCGCGGGCCCAAAAGCCGACCTACCCACCGCCGCCGGGCGCAAAGGCCGAGCAGGTCACCGCCCATCGGGCGGGCGGCGGTCAGCCCGGAAGAGGGATGTGGATCTGACCGCCGAGCACGTGTCCGTGGACGTGGAACACGGTCTGCCCGGCGGCCTCGCCGGTGTTGAACACCAGGCGGTAGTGGCCGCCGGTGTGGTCCTCGGCGAGGCGGCGAGTCTCGGCGATCAGGGCGATGGTGACGTCCGGATCGGCCTCGGCCAGGCTCGCGATGTCGGGTTCGTGCCTCCTCGGCACCACGAGCAGGTGCACGTCGGCCTGCGGGTTGATGTCGCGGAACGTGATCGTGTGCTCGGTCTCGGCGACGATGTCGGCCGCGATCTCGCCAGCCACGATCTTGCAGAACAAGCAGTCAGCACTCATGAGGAGATGTCTACCCCACCCGCCCACCACGGCCGGAGCCAAAGGGCCGGAGGGCCGGAGCGAAGCGAGGCAAGACGTCCGCGAGGGCCGAGCGAAGCGAGGCAAGGCGCCCGGGCGAAGCCCGGCAGCCGCGAGGCAAAAGGTC
>JBBSRN010000108.1:0-8246 GCA_038242985.1 Propionibacteriales bacterium
GACCGTGACCAGACGGCCGGTGTACTGCCGGGAGTTGACCCACACCGCCGGATCGGTCGTGGAGACAGAGGGCGGCTGGCCCATCTCCATGATCGTGGTCTTCAGGAAGCCGAGCCGCACCACGTCGCCGCGCACGCCACCCAGGGTGATCCGGTCGCCGACGCTGAAGGTGTCGCCGCGCAGGATGACGAAGTAGGCCGCGAGAGACAGCACGACCTGCTGCAACGCGAAGGCGAGGCCTGCACTGATCAGACCGATACCGGTGGTGACGTCGGTGTCGGGGGTGATCCAGATCGAGACCACCGCCAGGACCATGACTACGGCGGCGACGACCTGCACGCCCTGGCGGATCCAGAATCGTCGCGCATCGCCGACGTCGCCGCCCAGGAGCCGCCGACTGATCAGCAGGGCGAACCGGCGCAGCAGGAGCACCGCCACCACGGCAGCCACCGTGAACAGCAGCTTGACCCCGGTCGTGGTGCTGACCCCGACGAGCGTCACGCCGAACAGGCGGACGGGTCCGCCCGCCCCGTCGAGCGCGGCGAGAACGGTCTCGGTCATCGGCTTGCTCCCCATGTGGCGACGGCAATCCCGCCGCAGGACCGGATTGGCACAGTCAGTATGCCCGCGCCCTCGCGGTCCTGCCGATCACTGCCTGCAGGCCGACGCTCAGACACCGCCCTGCAAAAGGACGCCGCCGTCGATGGTGATGTTCTGCCCGGTGATCCAGGACGCGTCGTCGCTCAGCAGGAACGAGACGAGGGATGCGATGTCCGTCGGTACGCCCAACCGCTTGAGCGGGTAGGCCGCTGCGACCTCGTCCTCGCGCCCTTCGTACAGGGCGCCGGCGAACCGGGTCTTGACGACGGCCGGGCTGACGGCGTTGACCCGGATGGTGGGCCCGAGCTCGACTGCGAGCTCCTCGGTGACGTGGACCAGCGCCGCCTTGGACGCTCCGTACGTGCCGATGCCGGGAGCCGGCCGCAGCCCAGCGACCGAGGCGATGTTGACGATCGCGCCGCCATTGGCCTCGAACGAGGCCCGATACGCCTTCTGCGCCCAGGCGATGGCGGCCACCACGTTGACCTCGAAGATCTTGGTGGCAGCGGCGAGGTCGACATCGATCATCCGGCCGTACACCGGGTTGATGCCGGTGTTGTTGACGAGGTGGTCGAGGCCCCCGAACGCGTCGATGGTGGTGGCGATGACCTCGTCCTGGTGGGCGAGGTCGTCAGCGGCCCCCGCCACGTAGATCGCGTGCTCGGGGCCACCGAGCTGCTCGGCGGCTGCCGCCAGCGCCTCGACCTTGCGCGCCGTGATGCAGACGCGCGCCCCCTCCGCGACCAGCCGCTCGGCGACCGCGAAGCCGATCCCGCGGCTCGCGCCGGTGACGATCGCGGTGCGACCGTGGTGCACGCCGGTCACGACAGACGCTCCAGCACCATCGCCATGCCCATGCCGCCGCCGACGCACATCGACTCGACGCCGAACTGCTTGTCGTGATGCTGCAGCGAGTTGATCAGCGTGCTGGTGATGCGCGCGCCGGTCATGCCGAACGGGTGTCCGACCGCGATCGCGCCGCCGTTGACGTTGAGCTTGTCCAGCGGGATGCCCAGCTGCTTCGCCGAGCCCCACGACTGGACTGCGAACGCCTCGTTGATCTCGTACAGGTCGATGTCGTCCAGTCCCATGCCGGCGTTCCTCAGCGCGGCGGGGATGGCCTCGACCGGACCGAGGCCCATGATCTCCGGCGAGACGCCGGTGACCGCTGTCGACACGATGCGGGCGAGCGGCGTGAGGCCGAGCTCCTTGGCCTTGGTGTCGCTCATGACCACGACCGCCGCGGCGCCGTCGTTCAGCGGGCACGCGTTTCCGGCCGTGACGGTGCCATCGGGACGGAAGACGGGCTTGAGCTTGCTCACCGCTTCGAGCGTGACGCCGGCGCGCGGGCCGTCGTCGGTGCTGACGACGCTGCCGTCGGGCAGCGTGACGGGGGTGATGTCCTTGGCCCAGAAGCCGTTGGCGATCGCCTGCTCGGTCAGATTCTGGCTTCGCACGCCGAACTCGTCCTGCTCCTCGCGGCTCATGCCGAGGTGCTGCGCGACGTTCTCGGCGGTCTGGCCCATCGCGATGTACAGGTCGGGCAGCTCACCGCTCTCGCGCGGATCGGTCCAGGTGTCCGCTCCGCCTTCGGCGCGCTTCGCGGCGCGGGCGATGGCGTCGCCGAACAGTGGATTCTCCGATCCCGGGGTGTCGGAGTAGCCGTGGGCGAACCGGCTGACGGTCTCCACGCCGGCCGACAAGAACACGTCGCCCTCGCCTGCCTTGATGGCGTGGAACGCCATGCGGGTCGTCTGCAGCGAGGACGAGCAGTAGCGGTTGACCGTGACACCGGGCAGGTGGTCGAAGCCCGACAGGACAGCGACCGCACGGGCCAGGTTGTGGCCGGCCTCGCCAGCGGGCTGGCCGTTCCCGAGGTGCAGGTCGACGATGTCCTTCGGATCCAACGAGGACACCTTGGCCAGCGCGGCCTGGATCATCTGGACCGTGAGGTCATCGGGTCGCATGTCCTTCAACGATCCCTTGACGGCTCGACCGATGGGAGAGCGAGCGGTGGAGACGATGACTGCTTCGGGCATGATGTCCAGCTTTCTGGTGATGGGATTGACGGTCTGGAAGCCGAGGTCTCGGCCCCAGGGCTCCGCTCACGTGGTCCTGGCGGCACTGATCGCGGTGAACACAGCGCGGACACGGACCCGGACGGACTGATCGACGGAGGCCGCGTGCGAGTGGCGGAACGCCTGGTGGTCGGCGTCGAGCATGGAACGGCGCATGAATCGCTCTCTGTCAATGTGCTGGCCGGGAACTGGAACTAAGCGCTTGCTTAGCATGCATTCGCTCAGCCATGCTGTCAACATGACCGAACCCACTGCGTGCTCGAGCACGGGGCCCCCGACGGTCCCCCAGGAGCCGTCCGCTCGACAGCGCCTGCTCGCGGCCGCCGTGGAGGCGTTCGCCGAGAAGGGCTTCGCAGCAACCACGACCCGCGACATCGCTTCGCGCGCGGGGATGAGCCCGGCCGCGGTCTACGTCCACCACGACTCCAAGGAGAGCCTGCTCCACCGGGTCAGCCTCGACGGGCACGAGCACGCCTTGCGGATCATCGCCGACGCCGCCGCGATACCGGGCTCCCCCGCTGACCGGGTGCACCGCATGGTGCACGACTTCAGCCTGTGGCACGCGGACCACAGCCGCGTGGGCCGCATCGTGCAGTACGAGTACCACGCCCTGACCGACGAGCACCGGCGCGAGATCGCCACCTACCGCCGCCGCATCGAGCAGACCATGCGGGACGCCCTGGCCGATGGCGTCGACCAGGGCGTGCTGGCGGTCGAGGACATCCCGGGGACCGCCTTCGCGCTGCTGTCCCTCGGCATCGACCTCGTCCGGTGGTTCGAACCGGGTGGCTCGTGGACCGGCGAGGGCCTCGCCTCGCTGCATGCCGACCTGGCCGTCAAGATGACGCGAGCCTGACGACTCGCGCCCCCGGGTCAGGCCTGCAGCACGTACACCTGCAGGTTGCTCGTCAGGCCTGCAGCACGTACACCTGCAGGTTGCTCGTCAGGCCTGCAGCACGTACACCTGCAGGTTGCTCGTCAGGCCTGCAGCTCGTACACCTGCAGGTTGCTCGTCAGGCCTGCAGCACGTACTCGGCGGAGATGGAGAGGCCGATCTTGTCGCCGATCATGACCTTGTCCCCCTCGAGCGGGACGTTGAAGCTGATCCCGAACGCCTTGCGACTGATCTCACCGGTCGCCTCGACACCCACCCGGGTGCCGCCCCACGGGTCGCCGCCCTCGCCGAGCAGCTCGACGGCGAGATCGATGGGATGGGTGACATCGCGAACGGTCAGGTCGCCGGTGACGACGAGTCCGTCGCCCTGGACCCGGATGCCCGTGCTGGTGAAGGTCATGGTCCGGTGCGCCTCGGCGTCGAAGAAGTCACTCGAGCGCAGGTGCTGGTCCCGGTCGGCCGTACCGGTGTTGACCGAGCTGAGGTCGACCGAGACCGTGACGGTCGAGCTGGTGACGTCCTCGGCGGTGACCAGGGTGGACTCGAAGGTCTCGAAGGTGCCGCGCACCTTGCTCATCAGGTGACGGACCGAGAAGCCGATCCCGGCGTGGGTCGGATCGATGGTCCAGGTGCCGGCTGAGACGGCGGGTGCGGTGGTCATGGGTGCTCCAAACACGAGATGGTTGACTGTTCAACCAGAAGCCTACACGTAGTCATTCAACATTCAACCATCCTTCCTCGATAGGATCCCGTCATGGAGACCCCGGCCGAGACCCCCTGGCTGACATCGACGCAGCAGATCTCGTGGCGCGACTACATGGTCGGCACCACGGCACTGACCGACCAGCTCGACCGCGAGCTGCGGGAGGGTCATGGCCTGTCGCTGCACGAGTACGAGATCCTCGTCCGCCTCTCCGAGGCTGAGGGCAACGCCATCCGCATGGCCGAGCTCGCATCCTCGCTGTCGCACTCCCGCAGCCGCATCACGCACACGGTCTCGCGCCTCGAACGGCTCGGCTACGTCGTGCGTGGCCAGTGCTCCGAGGACGGTCGCGGCGTCTCGGCGGTCATGACCGGAGCCGGGCGGACAGCCCTGCAGGTGGCTTCCCACACCCACGTCGAGGGCGTGCATCGCCTCTTGGTCTCGAACGCGTCGGACGCAGAGCTCGCGGTGCTGGGGACCGTGTTCGCCCGCGTCCTGAAGACCCTCGGCCGGTCGCGACCCACTGCCTGACGAGCTCGATTCATCGGCACTGGTCAATAGCACGCGCGCTATGGACAACATAGCGTGCGTGCGATACCTTCTGTCGGGTGAAGGACATCCGCGATGACGCGTTCTACGCGCAGATCGCCGCCCAGGTGGTCGCGCGACGCACCGAGCTGTCGCTGTCCCAACGCGAGCTGGCCGAGCTCTGCGGCACCACGCAGTCCGCGATAGCCCGGTTCGAGTCCGGCACCCGGCCACCCAAGCTCGACACCCTCATCCGCATCGCCGAAGCCCTGGACTGTGCCCTCGAGGTCACCTTCCGACACCGCACCCGACCGGCCACCACATCCCCATCTCGCAGGAGGAACCCATGACCACACGCGTCGACACCGAGGAGATCACCTCGACGAAGAGCGAGAAGTTCCTCGCCGTCGTCCTCACCGTCTTCATCGTCATCGGAGCCGGTTGGGCCTACGTCAAGACCGACGACCTGGCCAGAGTCCAGCAGTCGTGGGAGTACACGTCGTCCGAGCAGCAGACTCTCGACGCGCAGACCGCAGCTGCCGATCGGTCCTCCGAGGCCGATCAGGCCCGGGAATCGAGCAAGACCGATCTCGACCTGGCTCGTGACGATCTCAGCCTTGCGGTCGATCGTGGTGAGCAGACCGGGAGCCTCGAGCAGGACTACCGTGCCGCGCAGGGGACCTACGAGAAGGCGCTCGCCGAGGCGAGGACCGCCAAGGCAGAGTCGGACTCAGCCAGCGCGCAGGCCGCGAAGGTCGAGGATTCGCGCACCGCGCGTGCCGGCGGTGACTCCAGCTGGCGTCAGTGGCTGTCGGCGGCACTGCGACTGGCCCTGATCGGCGCACTGACCTTCGGCGGACTGCGACTCATCGAGAGGCTGCGTCGACGCGACTCCCGCTACCTTCCCCTCGGCTTCGGCGTCGCTGCAGCCGGCGTCGTCATGGCGTTCGTCTTCGCCGTCGACTACATCACCGACTACATCGACATCCTGGACCTCGGCCCGATCGTCCTGTCTCTGGCCGGCATCGCCGCCACCATCGGCGCCTTCATCGCCCTGCAGAAGTACCTGGCCCGGCGCATCCCGCGATCACGGGTGCGGAAGGGCGAATGCCCCTTCTGCGGATTCCCCGTGCGGCCCGAGGCAGGCCCGCACTGCGAGGGTTGCGGTCGCCACGTGATCGCTCGCTGCGCAGACTGCGAGCGCCCTCGGCGGGTGGGTTCGCCGCACTGTCCCCAGTGCGGAACCGCCTGACCAGGCACAGTGCGGAACCGCCTGACCAGGCACCATGCGGAACCCCCTGGCCTCAGTCGCGGGTGAGGCGACGGTGGGTCACCCGGTGGGGGCGAGCGGCATCTGCGCCGAGGCGTTCGATCTTGTTCTCCTCGTACGCCGCGAAGTTGCCCTCGAACCAGAACCAGTCGGCCGGATTCTCATCGTTGCCCTCCCACGCCAGGATGTGGGTGGCGATGCGATCGAGGAACCAGCGATCGTGCGACGTGACCACGGCGCAGCCGGGGAAGTCCAGCAACGCGTCCTCCAGCGATGACAAGGTCTCGACGTCCAGGTCGTTGGTGGGCTCATCGAGCAGGAGCATGTTGCCACCTTGCTTGAGGGTCAGCGCCAGGTTCAGCCGGTTCCGCTCGCCACCTGACAGCACGCCGGCCTTCTTCTGCTGATCGGCGCCCTTGAATCCGAAGGATGCCACGTACGCGCGGCTGTTCATCTCGAAGTTCGCGACCTTGATGAAGTCGAGCCCCTCGGAGACGACCTCCCAGACGTTCTTGTCCCCGGCGATCTCGTCGCGATTCTGGTCCGCGTAGCTGATCTTGACTGTCTGACCGACGTCGAGGGCGCCGGAGTCAGGTGTCTCCGAACCCATGATCATGCGGAACAACGTGGTCTTGCCGACGCCGTTCGGTCCGACGACGCCAACGATGCCGGCGCGCGGCAGCGTGAAGCTGATGTCGTCCCAGAGCACCCGGCCCTCGAAGCCCTTGGTGAGATTCTTCGCGTTGAGCACCACGTCGCCGAGCCGCGGGCCGGCGGGGATGTTGATCTCGGAGGTGTCGATCTTGCGTGCCTTCTCCGCCTCGGCGGCGAGCTCCTCGTAGCGCGACAGCCGCGACTTGCTCTTGGTCTGTCGCCCCTTGGCGTTGGAGCGCACCCACGCCAGCTCCCGCTCGAGCATCTTGGCGCGCTTGGCGTCCTTGTTGCCCTCGATCTTGAGCCGGTCCTTCTTGGTCTCCAGGTAGGTCGAGTAGTTGCCTTCGTAGCCGTGGATCTGGCCGCGGTCGACCTCGGCGATCCACTCCGCGACGTTGTCCAGGAAGTACCGGTCGTGGGTCACGGCCAGGACAGCACCGGGGTAGTTCTTGAGGTGGCCCTCCAGCCATTGCACGCTCTCGGCGTCCAGGTGGTTGGTGGGCTCGTCGAGCAGCAGCAGATCGGGCTGCTGCAGCAGCAGCTTGCACAGTGCCACGCGGCGACGCTCGCCACCGGAGAGGTGGTCGACCATCTCATCGGCCGGCGGGCACCGCAGGGCATCCATGGCCTGATCGAGACGCGAGTCGAGCTCCCACGCGTTGTGCGTGTCGAGATCGGTCTGCAGCTCGCCCATCTCGGCCAGCAGCGTGTCGTAGTCGGCGTCGGGGTCGGCCAGCTCCTCGCTGATCTTGTTGAAGCGATCCAGCTTGCCCTTGATCTCCGCGACCGCCTCCTCGACGTTCTCCAGGACCGTCTTGCCCTCGGTCAGCGGAGGTTCCTGCTGCAGCATGCCGACGGTGGCGTCGGGGTCGCGCACGAGATCGCCGTTGTTGGGGTGGTCGAGCCCGGCCATCAGCTTCAGCAGCGACGACTTGCCCATGCCGTTGGGTCCCACGACACCGATCTTGGCTCCGTGCAGGAAGGACAAGGTGACGTTGTCGAGCACCACCTTGTCACCGTGGGCCTTGCGGACGTTGCGTAGCGAGAGGACGTATTCAGCCATGTCGGCCAGCCTATCGAGAGCCCTCCGGGCCTCGTGCGGCGAGCAGGCCTTCGCGGTACATGGCGTACTCGGCGAGGACTCCCTCGACCGGTTGCAGCACCTGTTCCTCCGCGACGCGGGAGATCGACAGGCGCAGTGCGGCCTCAGCCTTCTTGGCCCTGCTCTGTCCTGCGATGCGGGCCAGGAACCGCGACAGCACGCCGAGCACGATGCCGCCCAGCAGACATCCGACGGCCACCAGGACAGCCGAGCCGGCATCGCGCACACCGGCGATCTGGGGGACGACGAAGGCCAGGTCGACGCGCGACTCCAGCGCGTGGGCCACCGCGTACAACCCTGCTGCCACGACACCCAGCAGCAGGAGCCACTGCAGCGCCTGGATCGCCCGCGCCCACCACGGGACCCCGCCGAGCTTGACCTGGGACCTGCCGATGGCGACGTCGAGGGACGTCGCC